>JBCCTP010000051.1:0-14760 GCA_039198505.1 Actinomycetota bacterium
CGACTGTCGAGCAGCTGCTGGAGCTGAGCCTGCACGCGCAGTCCGTCCTCGGAATCCGCGACGGCGCGTCGGAGATCGATGACGGCCACCTTGGCCGCCGCGGCTGCCTCCGTGGCAGGCGAGACGACCGCTGCGGCGACGAGCAGGGCGAGGACGAGGCGAAAGAGTCGGTGCGAGTACGACACGGCCCTCGGGGGATAGCCACGGGGGTCGAACAGGTCAACCTTTGCCCGCGCATCTTCGGAAGCGCGCCGCTCGTCTAGCGACTGGAGTCGGGGCCTTCGGAAATGGAGGCCGGGGGCGCGGACGTGGCCGCATTGGCCACGATCGCATCGGCATCGGTGATCGCGCCGAGACGCGCCGTGTCGTCTGGACTGACGGCCGCGGGGTCGAGCGGGGCGGGGATGACGACCGCCTGTTGGCTCGGGCGAAACGCTTCCGACCAGTCCGGCGACGGGGGCACGAGCCGCATGAGCACGACGGTGATGTTGTCCCCTCCACCGTTGTCGTTCGCTTCGTCTACGAGGGCATCGCAGGCTTCGACCAGGTTGTCGTGGCGCCCCATCAACTCCCCCACCCGCTCCTCGGTGGCGAATCCGTGTAGACCATCGCTACACAGGAGGAAGACGTCGCCCACGACCGCGTCGTGCTCGTGGAGCTCGATTTCGACCACCTCCTCGACCCCGAGCGCGCGGGTGATGACGTTCGATGGCAGACGCGCCAGCGAAATGTCGGGTGTATCGGGCCGCTGCCGCTTCGTCTCCTCCACCAACGAATGATCCCGCGTGAGCAAGCTCATCTCGCCGTGGCGAATGCGATAGCAGCGGCTGTCGCCCGCGTGGGCCACGAGGACCTTGTGGCGCGCGCGGTCGTACATGGCGGCCACCACCGTCGTCCCCATGCCGCGGAAATCGTTCCCGGACATGGCTTGCTGAAAGATCTCGGCGTTGGCCTCCTGAAGCGCGGCGTAGAGGAGGTCGCGCGGGGGAAAGCCCGAGTTCTGGTGCTGACGAAAATAGTGATGGAGGCAGCCCACGGCCATCGTGCTCGCCACTTCGCCGTTGGCGTGACCGCCCATGCCGTCGGCGACCACAAAGAGGTCGAAGTCGGGCATCAGGGCAAAACGGTCCTCGTTGACCTCGCGTTCGCGCCCCACGTCGCTCACGCCTGCCGCCACGGCGCGCATGCTCTATCTTACACACGAGGCAAGCGAAATCGCCAGCGGCTGACCCGAGGACCGCAAAGCCGCACGCGAGCAGTGGCGATTCGACCAACTCCTCTTTAGCCTCGCGACATGGATCAGCTGATCATCGACAATCCCTACACCGGCGAGACCGTCGTCGAACGCACCGCGGCGGACGAGCCGGCCGTCGACGCGATGCTCGCGGCCGCGGTCGACTTCAGTCGCACCCTCGCCGCGATGCCGATCGAGGACCGGGTGGCGAAGTGCCGTACGGCGCTCCAGACGATGCTCGACGATCGGGATCGGATCGCAGCCGACATCGCACGCATGATGGGCAAACCAGAGGGACAAGCGCACAACGAGATCCGGGGCCTGGAGGAGCGCGCGCAGCACATGCTGGACATCGCCGCCACTTCACTCGAGGACACCGTGCTGCCCGAGAAAGAGGGGCTCGAGCGGCGCATCGAGCGGGTGCCGCACGGCGTGGTCTTCAATATGCCCGCCTGGAACTACCCGCTCCTCACCTGCGTCAATGTCGTGTTTCCCGCGGTGGCCGCCGGCAATGCGGTCATCCTGAAGCACTCGGCGCGGAGCGCGCTCTGTGGCGAACACTTCGCCGACGCGTTTGCCCAAGCATTCGGCACCAGGGCGGCCGTCGGCGCCCTTCACTGTAGCCACGCCATGGCGGCCCGCGTCGCCGGCGATCGGCGGGTCGGGTTCGTCGCCTTTACCGGCTCTGTCCGAGGCGGGCACGCCATCTACCAGGCGGTGGCCAATCACCACTTCGCCGACGTCGGGCTCGAGCTCGGCGGCAAGGACCCCGCCTACGTGGCGGAGGACGCAGATATTCCGGCCGCGGTCGCCGGCCTGGTGGATGGCGCCTGTTACAACGCGGGCCAATCGTGCTGCGGAGTGGAGCGAGTCTACGTCCACGAGAAGGTGTACGACGACTTCGTGGCGGGGGCGCGCGCCGAGATGGCGAAACTCAACCTGGGCGACCCAACCGCCGAGGTCGACATGGGCCCGATGGCGCAACCCCACGCGCCCGCGTTCTTGAAGGAGCAGGTCGACGAAGCGCTCGCCAAAGGCGCCGAGCGTCTCTTCGGCACCGACCCGGGCCCCATCGAGGGCCGGGGGCGATTCTTCTTTCCGACGCTTCTCACCGGCGTCGACCACAGCATGAATGTGATGCGAGAGGAGTCCTTCGGTCCGATCATGCCCGTGGTCAAGGTCGCCACGGACCGTGAAGCGGTGACCCTCGCCAACGATAGCAACCTGGGGCTAACCGCCTCGATCTGGAGCACGGACCGCGATCGCGCAGCTCGGCTCGCCCGCCAACTGCAGACGGGGACGGTGTACCTCAACCGATGTGACGTGCTCGACCCCGCCCTACCCTGGACGGGGGTCAAGGACACGGGCAAGGGAAGCACGCTGTCGAGCCTGGGCTATCTCCACGTGACCCGCCCCCGCGCGTGGAACTTTCGGCTCCCGTAGCGAGCCTCTCTCGCGCCAAAGACTTGAGCGGCCCGGCCGTTCGGACCATATCCATCGCGTGAGCCGCCTCGAACGCATCGAAACCCAACTGACCGACGGCCTCGCCCCGTCCCACCTGGAGGTGCTGGACGAGAGCCACCGCCACAGCGGCGGAGCGGGCGCGGAGAGCCACTACAATGTGACCGTGGTGAGCGAGGCCTTCACCGGCAAGCTTCGTGTGGCCCGGCACCGCACCATCCACCACCTGCTCAAGATGGAACTCGAAGCGGGGCTTCACGCCATCGCGGTCTTCACCGACATCACGAACGAGATCGACAACCGTCGCCGGCTGGCCGAGACGCTCGACGACATGAAGGCGATGCTCCTCCCGCCGCAGATGCCGAGCGACGATCGCATCCGCATCGCCTCCCGCTACCGATCGAGTCGGACATGCCCATCGAGTGGTAGCGGGAGGCGATGCGGATGCGATCGTCGCTCGGCATCTGCGGCGGGAGGAGCATCGCCTTCATGTCGTCGAGCGTCTCGGCGAGTCGGCGACGGTTGTCGATCTCGTTCGTGACTTCGGTGAACACGGCCACGGCGTGCAGTCCCGCCTCGAGATGAAGGGGGATCGCATCGACAGAGAGCCAGCGCATCGAGAGGTCGCCGACGCGCACGCCCATCACGTCGCCCACGACGGGTTCCGCGCCGGCGAGGACGCGCATGGTCGGGTGGGTCTCGCCGGGATAGTCGGAGCCATCGAGGTGGATCGCCTGCCAACTCGGGTCGAGTGACGTGCGTCCGCTGAGGTCGTCGGGCGACATCCGCAGCAGGTCGCAGGCCTTCTGGTTGAAGTAGACCATCACGCCGCCCGCGCTCTGGATGATCACGCCGTCCTTCGTGACCCGCTGCAGCACCCGGGCGACGTACTCGCGGTCGGCCGAACTGAACCGATCGCGCATCCGGTGCACGCCGGACTCCAGCAACCCCGTTCCCATGACACCGATATCGGCGGGCTCACCTGGAACTTGAGAGATCGTTGACGATCGGGAGGTCAGCTGCCGAAGCAGACGAACGGAGCCGCAGTCGGGTCGAGGGATCCGTCGGGCAGCGTTGACGCGGCGGCGAGCGCAGCCGCCGGCTCGGCGCCGGCAGCGAGATGCGTGTGGAGCCGCACCATCAGATCGACCGACCGCTCGTCGTTCACGACCGACAGCGGAGCGATCACCGACCGCACACCAAGCTGGACGAGGACGCCCGCCAGCCCGACCGCAGAACCCTTGCCGAGCAGGCCCACCCGGCCGACATCGCAGGCCGACAGCACGATCGTCGACGGGAGCCCTGGACAGCTCGCAAAGTCGAAGGCGGTCGCAGGGCCATCTGCCAGGTGGAGACAGGAGAAGTAGGGCGAGTCGCGCCGAAACGAGCCATGGCAAGCGAAGTGGGCGACGTCGGCCTGAGCCAGGGCAGCCATCACACGATGGATGGTTGCCTCCTCGCCGAGCATGGTTCGTGACGTCGGCATGGCTGCGCGGATGGCCTGAATCTCGGTCGGGCCGTGCGCGAGGTCGGGCCCACCGACCAGGACGGTCGCAGCGCCCACGCTCGGCTCCGACTCATCACCGGGTTGGAGCCCTGGTAGAACACCCTCGAAAGGGGCGTCTCGTAGCTCGTGAAGCACGCGCCACGGAAACACGGCGAGAGGCCCTGACGCGATGATCCGCTCGGGTCGACTCCCCGCCGGAAGGAGAGCACCGAGACATGCGCCTACGTCGTCGATCACCGCGGCTGCTGCGCCCAATCCGGCGGACGAGGTACCGGACCTCGCCTGCACACGGAACGCGTGATCGAGAGACTCTCGAAGGGATGCGACGTCCTTCTCGATCCGCGCCGTCGACCGGTCCACCCCTGTTCCGTCTGCGAACAGGACGTCGAACGACCTGTTACCCGTCGGATTCACGATCAGCGTGGGCCGCCGCGACGCCCTCGCAGGAACAGCTCGCGCCTGATCGCCCGAGCGCACGAGTCGGAACCGGTGACGCAACTCGTCTTCGACGCGCTGCCGCTCCTCGACGAGATCGCCCCACCCATCCGGCTCTGAACTCTGGAGCTCGCCCTCGATGCTGCGCAGCCGGGCGCGAAGGTCTTCGCCGCCGTCCGCGTGCGCAATCGCAGGCGACGGCAGCCGCATCGACCGGTGCCAGATGGCCAGCTCCCGATCCGCCTCGGCGGACTGACGAGTGAGAGCGATTCCGAGGGTCCGGAGCGTCTCGGCAGTGTCGAGGCTTCTGCCCTGGAGTTCGAACGAGCCGAGGAAGGTTCGACGTTCGTCGAGAATGTCGAACGCCGCGCTCACCGAGTGGAGACCCTCCTCAGGAGCTCCGACCAACAAGGCGCGTCGAGCTGACGCTTCAAGCGACAGCAGCCGACCCGCTGTGCCCGACGGCTCGAAGGTCAGAGCGAGATCCAGCAGCCGGCGTGCGCCCACATCATCGGGCAGATCCGTTGCGGCTGCGAGCAACACCCTCAGCCCGTGATCGACCCAGCCAGATGCCTTCAGTCTCTCGGCCAGAGCGTGAACTTCATGCGACGTCGCCGCGTCGACGTTCGCGAGAAAGACCAGCGCGTCGGCGACAGGCGTCCATCCGCTCGAACCCTGCTCGACGAGGAGACGACGCGCGAGCTTCGCGGCCTCGAGCGCTGCGGCGCCGTCTCCGTCACGAAGGCGAACGTCGGCCGCGAGCATGGCGACTTGCGCTGTCTCAGCAAGGTTCGATGTCGACAGCATTCTGGCGAGGGCCTCATCTGCCGAGAGGCGCGCTTCTGCGAGGAGCCCTGCGTTTGACAGTGTCTGAGCACGGTCGGCGAACAGGGTGCCGACGACGTCTGCGTCAGCGCCGACCGACTCGTAGACAGCGAGCGCCTGATCGAGGCGATCCAACGCTCGGGGAATGTCGCCACGAAGGCTGTCGACGTACGCCAGATTGTGGAGCGCGTATCCGCGGAGCAACTGGTAGCCCTCGGCCTCAGCGATCTCTTCCGCGCGGCCCAGAGAATCAGCCGCCTGTTCGAGGTCGAGTCGATAGCTCAGAAACATCCCGAGATTGACGTGAAGTCGTGCGAGAGCGAGTCGATCGTCGATCTGACGTAGCGGCGAGATGGCAGCACGATGATCTTCGATGGCGCCGTCCAGATCACCGAGTCGAAACCGGATCGCACCGCGCTGCACCGTCGCGCGGGCGAGGTAGTCCGACGACAGGTCATCCCTGACCGACTCGAGCAATGCCAGTGCGTCCTCAGGACGGCCCAGGTTCGCGACGACTAGTGCGAGCGACACAGAGATGGCCGCTGCGACGTCGACAGCACCCGCGTCCGATGCAATGCGAGATGCGAGCGACAGATGACGTTCGGAGTCTGCGAGGTGACCGAGTTCCCGCTCAGCCAGCCCAATCGCCCAGTGCGCCTGCGCTCGAGCGACCTCGTCCTGCGTCGTCTCGCTCAGGGACGTCGCCTCGCGAATCGTCATTTTCGGATCGGTCTGAACGCCCCGTGTGAGATGATCCGACCGCTCCCGATCGCTGACAGACACGATCAACGACCTTAGAGAACGGGTTGCCGTCGGCCCGCCACGGATTGGAGAAACGAATGGTACGACTCAAGGACTTCCCACACCCCGTGGGCGCGATTGCGCCGATTCTCGTTCGACGTGAAATCGCGGTTGCTGTGAATCGCGATGGTGGCACCTTTCTCGTACGACCGAACTCCATCGTCGTCACCGTCAACGACTCCGAGATCGACGAACTCTCCAAGACTGCCGACCGCCTTCTCGAGCTGCTCCAGATCGACTGCGACCGGTACGAGAGTGACGACTCGGAAAGGCGGACGACGACGTCGGAGGAGACGAACCCCGACAAGATGGACAGCCTCGACCCGAGGCGTCGCTGTCGGCTGGTGCGACGAGCTGGTCAGCTAATCATCGAACTTGACGACGTGGATCCCGTCGAGATGTTCGGCGAGCGGCGATGGTCGGTCACCGCAGTCAATCGTGCTCTGGAGGCTCTCGACCAGCCCGACCGTTGGTCGGTCGCGCCAAACCACGTGTACCTCGGCGACACGTTGTTCGGCAACCCAGTCCTCACCGGCAATCCGGTGCTGACAGGTAATCCCGTCCTCACTGGAAACCCTGTCCTGACGGGCTTCCCCGTCCTCACAGGCTTTCCGTCTCAGGGCGGCAATCCGCCGACCTTCGGGACGCTCGCCGTCCCGACCGACGAGGTTCCTGCCTTGCCCAGCAGGCTCAGTTCGGAGTCCGCGGGCGGCGCTACCGACGAAGCCTCAGAGCCCGAGCGCCTGCGCCGACCCCGAGTTGCTGTGCTCGACTCCGGTCTTCAGACAGAGCAATCCGAGTCCGACCCAGCCATCCGACTCCCACTTCACGAGGAGCTGCGTGGCTTCGTCGTTGCGCACTCGGGGTGGCGCGATCGGACCGAAGCAGGTTGGCACGACGACGAGGATGAGCCGGATGATGACGGGTCGGGTCTCCTCGACGTCGCTGCGGGTCACGGAACCTTCATCTGCGGGGTTGTCCGTCGTCTCTGCCCCGATGCGGAAGTCCACGTCGATGGCGTCCTCTCGAGCTTCGGGGACGGCGACGATGGCACCGTCGTCGAGGGAATCGAACGACTCCTCGATCGACTCGGGGAGGGTGGGATCGACGTGGTGAACCTCTCGCTCGGCGGATACTCCGAGGAGGACGAAGAGCCACCGCTCGCCGTCGCGATCCGTCGCATGTTGCCGGACGTCCTGTGCATCGCGTCCGCTGGCAACGCCGCGTCGCCGCGCCCCGCGTACCCAGCCTCACTCCCCGACGTCGTTGCGGTCGGTGCACTGCATCACGACCGACGAGCCTGGTTTTCGAACTTCGGCGGCTGGGTGGACGCCTGTGCACCCGGTGTCGACGTGGTGAGTACGTACCTCTACGCGACGGAGACCGACGGCGACAAGCGAACCTACGAGGGCTGGGCGCGTTGGTCCGGTACGAGCTTCGCCGCCCCGAAGGTGGCGGCGGCCGTGGCGCTCGAGATGCAGATGTTCGGCATCTCTGCGAGTGAAGCGTGGGGCCGCTTATCCCACTGGTCGAAGTACCGCTATCCGGACCTGGGCATCGTGTTCAACACTCGGTGACTGCGTTCGCGCCGCCGCGTCACTCCAGGTCTGGCGACGGCCCTCTCGGCGGTCACCAGACCTGAAGCCGAACGATCAGTTGGCCGCGTACGCAGGCGCCATCGCCAGGACGGCAGTGGCAGCACTCGCTGCGACCATCGCGGCGATCCTGATCCGCTTCGTCATGTCCTCACCCCCTTCGTCTCGTCGGTCTGCTCGTTCGACACTGCGGTGATCCCCGCGGCGAGCGTCATCGCGATCGCGATGAGAAGTGCGACGTCGGCGACGTTCCACCGAGTCGGACCGATGACGAGCCAGTCACGCACGTAGCCGAGTGCGAGACGGTCGAGGAGGTTTCCGAGGAATCCCGCGGCTCCGACCGGAAGAACCCATGCGGCCACACCGCCACGGCGAACCATTCGGGTAGCGGCGGCGAAACCGGCCCCGAACACGCCGATCGACAGCGCCCACGCGAGGGTCTGGTTGCCGACCGGGAAGCCCAGCATCAGCTCGTGGTTCTCGGCCGGGTCCACGAACCGAAGGCTCGACAGATGGCCCGACGCCCACTTCGTGACGAGGTCGACCAACAGAACGAGTCCGGCGAGGAGCGCGAGGCCGCTCGACGCTCGAGTTGAGCTCCTCTCGCGCGTGTGATCACCATCACATGTGCAGATTGACATGTCAATGGCGCGCCAGAACCGGCCGGAGGGGTCGGTCGTCGCAACGCCGAGCCCAATTGGTTCGGCGCGCAGATCGACGAGAACCCGCTCGAACTCCGCGCAAACGTCGAAGAACCCGATCCCGAGCGGGGCGTTCGTGGACGCATCGGCCACCGTGAGGTCGATCGCCACCACGTAGCGGGCGTCAGCCGCGACAGAGAAGAGCGTTCGATCCACCTGGATCGGCGCATCGAGTTCACCGACGAGACGGAGCGCACCGTCTTCACCGTCGCCGACGAACTCGGCGAGCGGGCCTCGGCGGTACGGGCGCGCGAACGTGATGAACGGCTCCTGCGAGAAGTCGACCGGGGTGACGAGCGATGAACCCTGTGGATCGGCGACGACATCGACGGTCACCGACTCGTCGGTGATGAGGGTGGCGTCAGTCGTGGTGGGCGTCCCATCGGCCCGGGAGCAGACGGGCCGTCGAGCATCGTCTCGCTGTCGCTGTCCTCGTGCTGCGGGCCCTCGCCACCGCCACACGCAGCGACGACGATCGCAACACTGACCATCAGACCGACCGTGACGTTGCCACCAGCCACGACGGCGACGCTCGGTCAACAGCGACAGACGGCGCCCGGAGTTGTGGGCACGATCGCGTCAGCAGTCGGCGAGCGCCGACAGGGCGGCGCAGATGCGTGGGCGCGCGAGGTCGAGTCGACCGATTCGCTCGGTCAGCATCGACACGGGTTGGGGGTACAAGTTGTCGAACGACGCGGCGCACTCGACGTCGAGCCCTGCGGTCGCGTCGAGCGCGATCTCCGTCGGCATGCCGCGCACCGTTCGGGTGATCGGAGCCACGATCAGCCGGTTGAGATAGTCGGTGGCATCGGTTCGGGTGACCACGAGCACGGGCCGCCGCTGGTCCTCGGCCTCCGCCCAGTAGATGTCCCCTTGCTGCGGGGTCACCACGGCTCGTCGGCGATCGCGGCCCGACTCATCGATTCGGCCATCCGCCGTTCGTCGTCGGTCTCGGGAACTCGCGCGTACCCCTCGGCGATGCGACGTCCGACCTCCTTGCGTCGTTCGGCGTCGATGAGCTCGGCCAGTGCCGCCTTCACCACGTCGGAACGTGATCGATAGCGGTCGCTCGCCACGAGCCGGTCGATCTCGTCAACGAGATCCTCGCTCACCCGAGTCACGAGTTGAGGCATGCACTGAGCATACCGATCCGTAATGCGCCCTCGATGGACGGATGACTGCGGCCGCTCGCCTGGTTCCACGTCGTCGATCCTTGACGCGCGAGTTTCACCGGCGCACCGGGGACGACTCCCCGTCACGCGCAGACCACACCGACCCGTGTCAGCGCATCCTCACGATGTCGAGGGTTGCCCTGACACGAACCGGCGAACAAGGACCCCGGACGCGACTCACGTCAGCTCATCTCGGCGAAACCGCCGGATGCGCTGACGTGAGCGAGGTGGTTGTCCCTCCCGGGTGTGACCCGGGAGGTCACGGTCAGCCGATGGTGTCGCCGATGGTGACGGGGTCGCCCGGCTGGTAGTCGCCGGCGAGACCGGCGAGGAACGCAGCGGGATCCTCTTCACCCTCGGAGGTGTAGTACGTCATCGGCTCGTACTCGGGAGCGTCGAAGCCGAAGTCGCGGTACTTCTGCATGCCGGTCCCGGCCGGGATCAGCTTGCCGAGGATGATGTTCTCCTTCAGGCCGATCAGGTCGTCACCCTTGCCGTCGATGGCGGCCTCGGTGAGCACACGGGTGGTCTCCTGGAACGACGCAGCGGACAGCCACGAGTCGGTGGCCAGTGAGGCCTTGGT
This sequence comes from Actinomycetota bacterium, assembly GCA_039198505.1. Lineage (GTDB taxonomy): Bacteria > Actinomycetota > Acidimicrobiia > Acidimicrobiales > Ilumatobacteraceae > Ilumatobacter_A. The sequence continues at coordinate 10,315 of JBCCTP010000051.1, forward strand.
GATGCCCATGAGCTCGGGACGACCCTCGGCCGGACGCGTGCCCTCCTCGACCATGCGACGGTTGGTGTCGCGGAAGCGCTTCGAGTCGACCCGCTCGCCGGGCAGGAAGCCGGAGTCGCCCGGCTCCTGCACGCCGATGCGCCGCGTCATCTGACGCACGATCAGCTCGATGTGCTTGTCGTGGATCGACACGCCCTGGTCGCGGTAGACCCGCTGGACCTCTTCGACCAGGTACAGCTGCGTCTCGCGGATGCCCTTGATCTCCATGATCTCCTTCGGGTCGAAGGGACCGTCGGTGAGCGGGTCGCCGGCCTTGACGTCCTGACCGTCGGTGACGATGGGACGGGCACCGAGCGGGAGCAACGTCTCGTGCTCGTCGCCCTGATCGTCGACCACGACGACCGGGATGCCCGTGCCCTCGTCCTCGCGCAGGTGCAGCACACCCGTCGCCTTGGCCAGGCGGGCCGAGCCCTTCGGCGTACGAGCCTCGAACAGCTCGACGACGCGAGGCAGACCACCGGCGATGTCCTTGCCGGCCACACCACCGGTGTGGAAGGTCCGCATCGTGAGCTGCGTGCCGGGCTCGCCGATCGACTGCGCCGCGATGACGCCGACGGCTTCGCCGAGCTCGATCATCTTGCCCGTGGCCAGCGACCGGCCGTAGCACAGCCCGCACACGCCGAGCTCGGCGTCGCACGTGAGCACCGATCGGACACGGAGCCGCTCGATCGACGGATCGTCGCGGAGCGCCGCGAGCTCGTCGTCACCCACCACCGTGTTGCGCGGCAGCATCGACACCATCTCGCCGTTGATCATGGCGGGCTCGGACAGCTCGGTGTCGTTGAGCAGCGCTCGGCCGTAGAGCTTGGTCTCGAGGTACGAGCGACGGTTCGCCGTGTCGGGCGCGACGTTCTCGATCCACACGCCGAGCGTGGTGCCGCAGTCCTCCTCGCGCACGATCAGCTCCTGGGCGACGTCGACGAGACGACGCGTCAGGTAGCCCGAGTCGGCGGTCCGGAGCGCCGTGTCGACGAGGCCCTTGCGGGCACCCGGCGTGGCGATGAAGTACTCGAGCGTCTCGAGACCCTCACGGAAGTTCGACTTGATCGGACGGGGGATCATGTCACCACGGGGGTTGGCGACGAGACCGCGCATGCCGGCGATCTGACGCATCTGGGTCATGTTCCCTCGGGCGCCGGAGCCGACCATCATGTCGATCGGGTTGAACTGCCGGGCCTTGAACTCGGCCTCCATGGCGTTCTGCACGTCGGCCGTCGCGTCGGTCCAGATGCGGACCTCCTGCTTGCGGCGCTCGCCGTCGGTGATGATGCCCCGCTTGAACTGCGTCTCGACCTTCTCGGCCTGGGCCTCGTAGTCGTCGAGCATGCCCCGCTTGGCGGCCGGCGTGCGCACGTCGTCGATCGACACCGTGATGCCGGACTGCGTGGCGAACCGGTAGCAGAGGTCCTTCAGCTGGTCGAGGGACCGAGCGACGGTGGCCTTGTCGTAGTTGTCGCTGAGACGCTCGACGATGAGGCCCATCTCCTTCTTGGTGACGCGATCGCCGACGTGGCCGAAGCGCTCGGCGTAGTCCTCGGGCAGCGTCTCCTCGAGGAGCGCCCGACCCGGCGTGGTGTCGAAGGCGAGCGCGTCGAGCGCCTCCTTCACGGCCGTGTTGGGATCGTGGGAGTTCTCCTCCTGGATGCGGTGACGCTCCTCGTCGGAGAGTCGCGGCCGCACCGAGATGGCGGCGTGCAGGTCGAGCTCGCCCTCCTCGTAGGCCTTGATGACCTCGTAGAGGTTGCGGAACGCACGGCCTTCGCCGATGGCGCCCTCGATCGACTCGGTGAGGTAGTAGCCACCGATGATCAGGTCCTGCGACGGGGTCACGATCGGGCGACCCGACGCGGGCGACAGGATGTTGTTGGCGCTGAGCATGAGCACGCGGGCCTCGGCCTGCGCCTCGGCCGACAGCGGCACGTGAATGGCCATCTGGTCACCGTCGAAGTCGGCGTTGAACGCCGTGCAGACCAGCGGATGGATCTGGAGCGCCTTGCCCTCGACCAGCACCGGCTCGAACGCCTGGATGCCCAGACGGTGGAGGGTCGGTGCACGGTTGAGGAGGACCGGGTGCTCCTGGATGACCTCTTCGAGGACGTCCCACACCTGCGGACGACGACGCTCGACCATGCGCTTGGCCGTCTTGATGTTCTGCGCGAGTTCGGTGTCGACCAGCCGCTTCATGACGAACGGCTTGAACAGCTCGAGCGCCATGAGCTTCGGCAGACCGCACTGGTGCAGACGCAGCGTGGGGCCGGCCACGATGACCGAACGGCCCGAGTAGTCGACGCGCTTGCCGAGCAGGTTCTGACGGAAGCGGCCCTGCTTGCCCTTGAGCATGTCGGACAGCGACTTGAGCGGACGGTTGCCCGGCCCGGTGACCGGACGACCACGGCGGCCGTTGTCGAACAGTGCGTCGACGGCCTCCTGCAGCATGCGCTTCTCGTTGTTGACGATGATCTCGGGCGCACCGAGGTTGAGCAGACGCTCGAGTCGGTTGTTCCGGTTGATCACACGCCGGTACAGGTCGTTGAGGTCGGACGTGGCGAAACGACCACCGTCGAGCTGGACCATCGGACGGAGTTCCGGCGGGATGACCGGAACGGTGTCGAGGATCATGGCCTTCGGGTCGTTGATGCGACGGCCGTTCTCGTCACGCCGGTTGAACGACGCCACGATCTTCAGGCGCTTGATGGCCTTCTGCTTGCGCTGGGCGCTGAGCGGCTTCTGGCCCTCGGGCGGATCGATGGCGACGCGGAGCTTCTCCTCCTCCTCGTCGAAGTCGATCTCGTCGATGAGCTGCTTGATCGCCTCGGCGCCCGTGCCACCGCGGAAGTACTCGCCGTACTTGTCGCGCATCTCGCGCCACAGCACCTCGTCTTCGATGATCTTGCGCGGGTGCAGGTCCTTGAACTCGTCCCACGTGCGCTCGATGAGGTCGAGCTCGACCTCGTAGCGCTCGCGGATGGCCTCGACCTCCTTCTCACCCTCGCGCTGGATCTTCTTGATGTCAGCCGCCTTGGCGCCTTCCTTCTCGGCGGCGGCAGCGTCGTCCTCGATGGCCTTGTAGGCCTCGTCGATCTCGAGGTCGCGCTCCTTCGCGACGACGTCCTTCTCCTCGAGGTACTCGGCCTCGAGGTTGGAGAGCGCCTCGTGGCGGCCTTCGTCGTCGACCCACGCCACCAGGTGGGCGGCGAAGTAGATGACCTTCTCGAGCTGCTTGGCCTTCAGCTCCTCCTTCGGCTCGAGGCCGGCGAGGAGGTAGGCGAGCCACGACCGGGTGCCGCGCAGGTACCAGATGTGGACAGCCGGAGCGGCGAGCTGGATGTGGCCCATGCGGTCGCGACGCACCTTGGAGCGCGTGACCTCGACGCCGCAGCGCTCGCAGATGATGCCCTTGAAGCGGACACGCTTGTACTTGCCGCAGTAGCACTCCCAGTCACGGGTGGGGCCGAAGATCTTCTCGCAGAAGAGTCCGTCCTTCTCCGGGCGGAGGGTGCGGTAGTTGATGGTCTCCGGCTTCTTGACCTCGCCGTGGGACCACGACTCGATCTGGTCGGAGGTGGCCAGCCCGATCTTGAGCTGGTCGAACATGTTGACGTCGAGCATGAAGGAGAAACCTCGAGTGTCGTGTCGGAATCGGGCGGAATTCGGGGATGATGCGCTTCGGCGGGTTCACGGATGCCAGAGATCGCTCGGATCACCGGCCCCGGTACCACTCACTTGTTCGCTTGCCCGGAGTGTCACGGCCTCTGCTTCGGTGCCGCTTCCTCGCCAGTCTTGGGGGCGGATCGGCGGCGCAGGTTGGGGCGCAACACGCATTCTTCGGGTGCGGAACCGCCGAAACGGCCCCGCACAGCAGCTCGACAGTGTACGGCGTCCCGTGCCCGACCCCAACTGTGAGCCTGACAGCGCGACATCGACGCGCCAGGCTCACAGATGGCGATCAGACTCGACTCCGCGACGTCGACCCACTCGGCGGCCGGCCCGTTGCATTCGTCCGGACGTCTGTCCGACGTGTCCGGAATGAGGATCATTCTCATTTACGGTAGCGTCTGTTGGTATGCCTGCGGCAGCACCTACCGACACCCGGCTCCCGGTCACCGTCCTGTCCGGATTCCTCGGGTCCGGCAAGACGACGCTCCTGAACCACGTGCTCGCCAACCGCGAGGGCAAGCGTGTGGCAGTCATCGTCAACGACATGTCCGAGGTCAACATCGACGCCCAGCTCGTGGCCGACGGTGAGGCACACCTCGATCGGGTCGACGAGCGACTCGTCGAGATGAGCAACGGGTGCATCTGCTGCACGCTTCGCGAGGACCTGCTCGAGGAAGTCGCGAAGCTCGCCCGAGAGGACCGATTCGACTACCTGCTCATCGAGTCCAC
>JBCCTP010000052.1:0-14750 GCA_039198505.1 Actinomycetota bacterium
AGCTGCGGTGTGTGTCTCGCAGTGTGCCCATGGAGCCAACCCGGCGAGGCCGAGCGTCTCGTCGGCACGATGGCACGCAAGCGTGAGCGGCGCCGGGCGCGAGAAGGTGGGGCGACCGACGGCGCCCCTGGCGCCTCAGCCGGTCGGACGGAGGAGGCGGGGTCGTGACGGCCATCGACACCTGGATCGAACACTGGGCGATGCGCAGCGCGAATCGCACGGCGATCGTTCTCCCCGAGGCCGAACTCTCCTGGGGTGAAGTGCACCGTCGGGTCGGCGCCACCTCCCGCGCGCTCGCGGACGCGGGAGTCCAGAAAGGGGACCGAGTCGCCGTTCTGGCCGGCGACGGTTCGTTGATCCTCGAGGTCCTTTTCGCCGTTGCACGCCTCGGTGCAGCGATCGTCCCGTTGAACACCCGACTCACCGCAGCCGAGCTCGCTGTCGTCCTCGACGACGCACTCCCGGTCGTGTTCCTCGCCGACGAACAGCACGCTGCTGTCGCCGACCAGGCGAGTTCGCTGAGTTCGATCGAGGAGCCCGTCACGGTCGTCGACCCGCACGCCGGTCTCGCCGACCTCGCTGCAGGTTCGTCGGTCCCGCCGCGACGGGGTCGTCCCGACGACACGGTGCTCATCGCCTACACATCGGGGACGACCGGCACGCCGAAAGGTGCGATGCTCGATCAGGCGGCGATCGCAGCGAACGCAACGAGCGTGGTCGCGATGATGGACCTGACGTCGCACGATCGCGTGCTCAACGTGATGCCGCAGTTCCACGTCGGTGGCCTCAACGTGCACGCCACTCCCACGATTCGAGCCGGCGGCACGCTCGTGCAGTTCCGCGGCTTCGATCCCGCCGCGGCGCTCGACGAACTCGCAGAACGCGCCACGCTCGGCACCTTGGTTCCGGCGATGCTCGTCGCCGTCCAGGAACTTCCCGAGTGGCCGCAGACCAGCTTCCGTCGACTCCGAGCGCTCAACACCGGCGCCTCGCTGGTGCCGACGTCGCTGATCGAACGGGTTCACGCCCGGGGGGTCCCCGTGACGCAGATCTACGGTCTCACCGAGACGTGTCCGCTCGCGTTGGCGCTCCCTGCCGAACGTGCTCGCGACAAGGTCGGCTCGTGCGGCCTGCCGGGACTCGGCGTCGAGGTGCGACTCGTCGACGCCTCGGGAGGCGACGCGGCCGACGGCGAGCTCGGCGAGATCGTCGTCCGCGGCCAGAACGTCACGCGCGGCTACTGGAACCAACCGGACGCGACGGCCGCCGCATTCGTCGATGGTGAGTGGTTCCGGACCGGGGACATCGCGAGGGTCGACCGCGACGGCTTCTTCTTCGTGGAGGATCGACGAACCGACGTGATCGTGTCCGGAGGGGAGAACATCTACCCCGCGGAGCTCGAAGCCGTACTCGCCGACCTCGACGGCATCTCCGAAGCGGTCGTGGTCGGCATCGTCGACGAGCGATGGGGCAGTGTCCCTCTCGTCGTCGCCGTCAGGGGCGACGACGAACTGACCGACGACGACGTGCTCGCAGCCTTCGCGAACGTCGCTCGATACAAGCGACCGCGCGAGGTCCGATGGGTCGATGCACTCCCCCGCACCCCGATGGGCAAGGTGAAGAAGCACGAGCTCCGACGCTGACGTCGAGCTCGGTCGCTGGTCGACCCCGTGCACTCACCGCTTCGCCCAGGTCGCTGCGGGCGTGCTGCGAATGCGGTCGACGTGGGCGAGCTTCCGCAGGGCGAGGATCAGCGGTTCGAAGAGAGCGGTCCCGAGCACGCTGAATCGGAGTGCTGCAACGGGGTCGCCAGCCGGGTCGAAGTCGTCGGAGATCTCGCTGTCGGCGAGTTGGCGGACCGCTCTCCCGTAGGGAAGGAGTTCATCCGGACCGGCGACGAGATCGGGGAGATACCGGTGGATGGCCACGATCGACCGGACGGCGTCGTCGTAGCCGGGTGAGTTCTGGTCGACGTTCCAGTCGAGCTCGTCGATGACCTCGCGCACGTCCGACCGTGCCCGCTCATAGTCGTCGACCTCGTCGTCGCGGACGACCAGCGGTTCGCTCATCTCGGCGACCGCGATCGTGAGGTAGTCGGGGTGGGCGCCGGGCCGATCGTGGTCCATCGCGTCGAGCACTCGCCCGATGGTGGCGATCGACAGCCCGGCCGCCTCCCGGAGAGCCCGGATCAACGACAGCCGGTCGAGGTGCTGCTGGTCGTACCGCGCTTGGTTCGGTGCGGTCGTCTCCCCGGCCGGCAGCAATCCCTCCCGGACGTAGTACTTGATCGTCGCGGTGGGAACACCGCTGAGACGGCTGAGTTCGGCCATGCGCATCGGAACCTCCCTTGACATGGATATCGTAGCTATCTATTAATGGAGAGTGACACTATCCATTGTTCACATCGAACGGAGCACTCCATGATCTTCCTCGCTGTCCTCGCCATCGCGACCGCCACGACCGCCGTCCTGTCACGCGGGCGGCGTGACCGACGGGCCGTCGCCCGCATCGGACTCGGGATCGCATTCGCAGTCGCCGGCATCTCCCACTTCGTCAATCCGACACCCTTCGAGCAGCACCTCCCGTCGTGGTTGCCGGCGACGGGCCTCGTCGTGGCGGTCAGCGGCATCGCCGAGGTGCTCCTCGGCATCGCGCTCGTCGCCCGGTGGCCATCCGTCGCGGCGATCGGACGAACCGTCGCAGCCTTCCTGGTCGCCGTGTTCCCGGCCAACGTGTACGTGGCGGTCGCCGACGTCGAGGTCGACGGCCAACCCGGCGGGATCTACCCCTGGATCCGGCTCCCGCTGCAGCTCCTGTTCATCGCGTGGGCGCTCTGGAGCACCCAGCTGGCCGACGTCGACGACGACCACCCGCCGACGCGGGGCCTCATGCCGCCGTTGCCGTGGATCGCTGGACGGGGCGCCACCGAGAACCACGACGGCGCCGAGACCGTCGTGATGGCGTCGGTCCTCGAACTCCGCCGACTCCGCCACGTGCCCGGTTTCCTCATGGCGGCGCTTCGCCTGCGCCGGCTGTTCGCGCAGTCGCCGGGCGCGATCCGCCTGTCCCTGGTTGCCATCCCGCTGCGCACCACGTTCTGGACGCTGTCGCAGTGGGAGAGCCACGCCGACCTCGAGGCGTACGCCGGTCATCCGGTTCACATCGAGGTCATGCGGACGTACGCCCCTCGCATGGCGGGATCCACGTTCGCCACGTGGGCCGAGCCGAGCTCGCCGAAGCCCACGTGGGCCAGGGCTCACGCGGAGATCGCCGCGGGGAGGCGGAGCACCCGACTCGCACACCGCTGAGAAGGTCGCCGACCGCTCGCCGGCTCGGACGTCACGAGACGTGGGCTGCGGTCCAGCTGACGACGCGGGAGATCACGGCGTGGTCCGGCGGTCGCTCCAGTTGAGCGCCGTTGGGTGAGCAACGTCGAGCACGTCGCCGACGGGTTGTCCGATCGCGATGCGTCAGCGACCGAAGCCGTCGGTGTCGGTGCGTTCGCGAAGCGCCCAGCGACGCGCGTAGAGCCCTCCCGCGGCGACGAGGTCGTCGTGGCCTCCCGATTCGACGATTCGGCCGTCGTCGAGCACCACGATGTGGTCGGCGCGTCGGATCGTCGAGGGTCGATGTGCGACGACGATCAGCGTGCGCTCGGCGCGGAGCGCGTCCAGCGATTCGTGGAGGGCTCGTTCGCTCGATGCGTCGAGCGATGCGGTCGCCTCGTCGAGCAGCACGACCGGCGCGTCCACGAACAGGGCGCGGGCGATGGCGATCCGCTGGCGTTGACCGCCCGAGAGGTTGCGCCCTCCCTCTCCGACCTCGGTGTCGAGCCCATCGGGGAGTGCGTCGATCACGTCGCCGCACCGAGCCGCGTCGATGACGGCGTCGAGGCGCGCGTCGTCGACGGGATCCGCGTCACCGGCGATCGCTGTGCGGACGGTCCCGTCCGGGAGCCACGGATCCTGGAGGACCACCGAGAGCAGCGCCGCTCGCTGTCCGTCGGAGAGTTCCGCCAGATCGGTCCCGCCGATCGTCACGCGACCGCGAGCGGGGTCGCGCAGCCCGGCGAGGATCTGCAACAGCGTGGTCTTGCCGGCACCCGAGCGGCCGACGACCGCCGTGGTCGCGCCCTGTCTCGCCACGAAGGACACGTCGGTGAGGACCGGCGCGTCGCCGTAGGCGAAGCCGACTCTCTCGGTTGCGACCTGGAGTCCGTCGGGACGCGGCCCGTCCGCGGGTCGACGCCGTGGCGGGATCGCGAGCAGTTCGTCGATGCGCCGCAACGCCGCGGCGGTTCCCGGGAGCGCTCCGGTCGACGAACCGAGCGCGAGCAGCGCCCGCGTCGCACCGGCGGCGATGACGATCAACGCAGCGACGTTGCCGGGTTCGATGTCGCCCGCATCGGCCCGCCACCCTGCGATCGCCAGCACCACGCCGGCGAGGAGCGCTCCACCTGCGGCGACGGTCGCCGACATCGGGATGGTCGTGCGGACCGAGCGGAGGTTTTCGGCCTGGTACCCGCGGAGGGCGTCGTCGACCTGGGTCGCGAGCCGGCCACGCATGCCGAAGGCCTTGGCGACTTCGACCCCCTGGATGAACTCGACGACCCGCTCGTCCTGAGCGGCGCGGAGTCGGCTGCGCAACGCGATGTGCCGTGCCTGACGGCGCAGCTTCGCCCGATGCGCCACTGCGACGAGTCCGCACGCAAGGATCAGCGTCGCTCCGACGAGAGGATCGATCACGACGACCGCGACCGCGGTCACGCCGAGCGCACCGACCCCCGACGCGAGCCCGGGCAGCGACCCGTTGAGGAAGGACTGCACGTCGTCGACGTCGCGGGCGATCGTCGTCGTCACCTCACCACGAGGACGGTCGAGCACGTCGCCGACCGGAGCGAGTCGCACGACGGACACGAGACGACGCCGCAGCGCCCGACCGACATCGAACGCCCCGGCGAACAACCATCGGTTCGCCCGCCAGGCGGCGCCGAGCTCGGCGACGACAGCACCGGCCACGACGACCGACGCCAGAGCGACGACACCGTTGTCGAGAGACCCGTCGACCAGGTGCGCCGCCACGACCGCGACCACGATGAGCGGCACCGCTCCGAGCGCCCCCTCCACGAGTCGCCACATCGCGCCACGGCCGACCTCTCGACGATGCTCGGCCGCCGACCGGCGGAGCGGTCCGGCGACGGCGAGCGTCGTCTCGGGTCGGGTCTCGCCGTCGGACGACGGATCCGTCCCGGGCTCGATCGTCGCCGTCACGGCGTCACCCGATCGATCGCGTGCCAGTCGTCCCACAGTGTGCGATACCTGCCGTCGACGGCGACGAGCTCGTCGTGCCGGCCCCGTTGGACGATCGTGCCGTCGTCGACGACCAGGATCTGGTCGGCCTCGACCACGGACGTGAGGCGGTGGGCGATCACGACCACCGTGCGGCTCTCGGTGATGGCCTGCAGTGCCTGACGGACCTGAGCCTCGCTGTCGGGGTCGACGAACGCCGTCGCTTCGTCGAGCACGACGATCGGTGCGTCGTGGAGCAGCGCGCGAGCGATGGCGAGCCGCTGGCGCTGCCCGCCCGAGAGCCGGACGCCGCCGGCGCCGACGATCGTCTCGTATCCGTCGGGGAGCGATCGGATGAACTCGTCGGCGTTGGCGGCACGCGCCGCGGTGACGAGATCGTCGTCGGTCGCGTCCGGACGACCCACTCTCAGGTTGGCGGCGACGGTGTCGCGGAACAGGAAGGTGTCCTGGAACACGAAGGTCACGTCGGCGAGAAGGTCGTCGATTCGCCGGTCACGCACGTCGACGCCGCCCACTCGCACCGCTCCGTCGTCGACGTCCCAGAATCGGCCGATCAGACGAGCGATGGTCGACTTACCGGAACCGGACGGCCCGACGAGTGCGGTCAGCGAACCAGGCGCGACGTCGAAGCTGACGTCGTGGACCGTCGGTGTGTCGCCGTAGGAGAACGAGACGCGATCGAACTCGATCGATGCTCGGTCCCCAGGACGCTTAGGCGCGACGCTCTGCGGTGGTTCAGGTTGTGCCTCGGCGTCGAGGACGCCGTCGATCAGACCCGACGCGAAGGTGATCGTGTTGAGCTGGAACCAGATCCGGCGGAGTCGGACGATCGGCGCGCCGTAGCCGAGTCCGATCACAGGAAGAGCAACAGGTCGTCGCTCGCCGCCCGCCCGGCCACGACCATCGCCCCACCGATCGGGACGAGCAGCACGGCGGGGGCGGCGATGAGCACGCCGTACGCGGTGCCGAACGGGGCGAAGCGGCCCAGCCATTCGGCGTTCGAGTCGGCGACGTCGTCGATCGAATGGTCGAGTGAGCGCGGAACTCGGGCGGACCGGTCGAAGACCGCAAGCGTGAGGAGGCCGTCGACGAGATCGACGAGACCCCGGCCGAGGCGGTTCGCAGCGGCCGTCGTCCGTGCGAGGTACATGCGGCTGCGACGAGTGCCCGCCATGAGGATCGCGAAGGCGATCGCGACCACGGCGATCGTTACGAGGGTCAACCACGGGTCGATCGCCAACAACCAGACGGTGACGACCAGCCAGGCCACCAACGAGGCGATCAACTCCGGTACCGAGTGGGCGACGAACAGCTCGATCTTGCCGACGTCGTCGACCACCACCCGTTGCAGGTCGCTGCTCCGCCGACCGAGTACGTCCCCGAGGGGGAGCCGTGTCAGTCGATCGAGCAGTGCGAGGCGCAGCCGATGGAGGTGCTCATACGCCGCGACATGGGACACGTACATCGCCGCTGACCAGAGCACGACCTGGATCGCGCCCGCGACTCCGGCGGCGACGCCGAGTTCCACGAGCTCACGACCGTCGACCCCGTCGCCGAGGGAGCTGATGGCGCGGTACAGGACCCAGAACGGAACGAGCTCCGCGACACTCGCCAGCGCAGCCAACACGGTGGCGAGCAGCATCTTTCCGGCGACCGGACGGGTGTGCGCGAGCAGCGTTCGGGTCCCCGCCGTCATCGGCTGGTCGGCCATCACCCGAACGTAGTCGTTGCGAGCTGGTCGCAGACTCGTTGCGAGCTGGCCGCAAGTAGAACTACCGTCACGTCATGCGTCGGACCCCCCTGACCACCCCCCTCGCGCGAGCGTTCGCCGCGCTGCTCACCGTGTCTCTCGTCGCCGTAGCCTGCGGGAGCGACGACGACGCTTCGTCGCCCGATGACTCCGAGTCGGCCGATGACTCCGAGTCGGTCGACGATGCGACCGACGATGACACCGCCCAGAGCGACGGCGACGAGTCGGACTCTGCCGAGGCGGACGCCGGCGACGAGGCTTCGGACGGCGACTCGACCGGAGGTGGTGACACCAACGGCAGCGGTGCGATCGCCGACGAGGTCGTGATCGCGATCGGCAGCGAACAGGGCAGCCTCAACCCGTACACCTACAGCGACGGTGAGGGCCTGCTCCTCCTCACCCTGGTCCACGACACGCTGCTCGGTCTCGACGCGCAGAACCAGCCCGTTCCCCTCCTCGCCGAGGAATGGTCCGTCAGCGACGACGGCCTGCAGTGGGACCTGACGTTGCGTGACGACATCACCTGGCACGACGGCGAGCCGTTCGACGCCGAGGACGTTGCGTTCACCTTCGACTACGTGACCCAGGACGCCAACGCACACCCGCTGTGGACGCCGGGCGTCGCTCCGGTCGAGTCGGTCGAGGTCGTGTCACCGACCAACGCGGTGATCAACCTCACGTCGGCGAACGCGGACTTCGCGGTGCGGCCGCTGGCGTCGATGCCCATCCTCGCCGAGCACGTGTGGGCCGACATCGCCGATCCGCAGAACGCCACGGTCGACGCCAGCATCGGCACCGGCGCCTACCAGCTCGCCTCCTACGACACCGACCAGGCGTACACCCTCACCGCCTACGGCGACTACGCGCTCGGGACGCCGCTCGCCGAGACCGTCGTGCTGGCGATCATCCCCGAAGCGTCGACCTCGTTCGCTGCGCTCCGTGCCGGCGAGGTCGACATCGTCTCCGCCATTCTCGAGCCGCAACTCGTCGGCGACTTCGAGGCCGACCCAGCGTTCGGTGTCTCCCAGGGAGCCGGCTACCGCTCGACCTTGATGCAGATGAACAACGAGCGGCCACCCTTCGACGACCCGGAGGTCCGCCGTGCCATCGGACTCGCCATCGATCCCCAGGAGCTCATCGACTCGGTCCTGCTCGGACAGGGCACGGCACCCAACCCGGGCTTCCTCCACCCCGACGGCCCGCTCACCGTGGCGACACCCGAGCACGTCTTCGACCCCGCTGCGGCCGCTGAGATCCTCGACGGTCTCGGAGCGGAGCCGGGCGACGACGGCATCCGTGTGCTCGACGGCGAACCGATGCGCTTCGAGTTCCTCGCCCCGTCCGACAACCCGGCCGCCATCCGGACCGCCGAGATCATCCGCGAGCAGCTCGCGGTCGTCGGGATCGATGCCGAGGTCGACGTGCTCGACTCCACGCTGCTGTTCGAGCAGGTGTGGCCCGAGTTCGATGTCTCCAACGGTCGTGACTACGACATGGCGATGGGCGGCTGGAGCCCGCCCGTCCAGCTCGATGCCGCGCGGTTCGGGGCCCTGCTGCACTCCGACACCTCGATCGGAACGTTCAACCTGAGCGGTCTGAACGACCCCGACATCGATGCCCTCGTCGATGCGATGAACGCCGAGGGCGACCCCGCGGCTCGTGACGAGATCATCGCCGAGATCGAGACGGCGATCGCCGAGATCCGCCCGTTCGTCAACCTCTACTACCAGGACGGCGCCTTCGCCTATCGGTCCGAGGCGTTCGACGAGTGGGTCTACCAGGACGGCCTCGGGCCGATCGGTCGGATTTCACTCGTCGCCGACGGCTGACCCGTCCCGCCCACGGCGATCGAGGCGCCACACCCGTTCGGTCCCCGGCTGGGCCGACGCGGATGCGGCGTCCGACTGCCCGTCGACGGTCGCGAAACCGAGTCGTGCAGCGACGTGGCCACTCGCCACGTTCGCGACGTCGTGGTGGATCTCGACGTGGTCGATGCCGGGCATCGAGAACGCAGCGCGGACGAGACACCCGGCTGCGTCGGTCGCGATCCCCTGGCGGATGGCGGAGGCGCGGGTCCAGTACCCGATCTCGAGTCCGCTCGGTCCGATGCGTCGGTGGAGGCCGCAACTCCCGACGAGCTGCCGATCGCGGAAGATGGCGAAGTTGAAATCCTCGCCCCGGTCCCACTGGTCGATCCACACCTGAAGGAGCCGTTCGCGGTCCGACAGTTCGAGCGGCTCGAACTGCGCCCACGGCATCCACGGCAGGAGGTGATCGATGCTCATCGAGATGGCGGCATCGAGTTGAACGGCGTCGCCCGATGAGTAGCGCCGGACCATCACCTGGCGTCCGTGCACCTCAGCCGGCGGTCGAGACGTGGACACGCCGACAGTGTGCGAGTCCGCTGGACCGGGCGCCAAGCAGGTTGCACGCGCCACGCCGTCGCGACACCAGGCCGCCCCACCGCGAAGACGTCGAGCGGAGCCGTACTGTCCCCATGTGCGCGAACCAGATGGCGTCGACGCGTCGAACGTCGAGTGGTGCCGCCCGTCGAATCCCGCCGGGGTCGGCGCGCTGGTTCTCGCGGGTTCGAGTGGACACCTGCCCGTCGATCGAGCTCGGGTGCTGGCCGACCACGGCGTGTCGGCGGTCGCGTTTCGGTGGTTCGGAGGTCCCGGTCTACCGTCGACCCCTATCGGCGTCGAGCTGGAGTCGTTCGTCCACGTGATCGATGCGCTGGCGACGACGGTGGACCGGGTCGGGATCGTGGGATCGTCGTTCGGCGCAGAAGCGGCGCTGAGCGTTGCCGTGCGTGTGTCGTCGGTCCGTTCGGTCGTGGCGTTCGCACCGACGACACATGTGTGGCCCGGTCGGTCCGACACGGGCGAGGCCGTGTCGCACTGGACGTGGGAGGGCCGACCGGTTCCGTTCGCTCCCATGGACCCCGAGTGGATGCCCGACGCGGATCCGCCGGCGTACCGGTCGTGGTACGAGGTGAGCGCCGCTGCTGCGCCTGACGACGCACGGATCCGGTGTGAGGAGATCGTCGGGGACGTGGTCCTCGTGGCAGGTGGTGATGACCAGGTCTGGCCGTCGCATCCGTGGGCGCTCGACATCGAACGTCGGCGCGCCGCCCACAGGCGACCGACGTCCGTGGTCTCGCTTCCGGACGCCGGCCACCGTCCGGTCCTTCCCGGCGAACGGCCTCCTGTGGGCGGCGTTCGGATGCGCCGTGGCGGTCATCGAGCGGCCGACGCAGCCCTCGGGCGCATCGCGCTGCCCGAGGTCCTCTCGGCGCTGGGGATCGGGGCCTGATCGGCGACGCCGGGCGGTGCGCGGTGCGCCGCACGGCAGGCTCACCGACGTCTCGAGCGACCGCGTTCGCCGCTCAGTGGTGTGGGAACTGCCCGGCCCGGTGTCGGCCGGCCTGCATCAGACGATCCCACAGCAGCGGATGGGCGGCTCGGGAGCACTCGACGAGCGTCGGATGATGATCGGCCAGCCACGCGAGATGATCGATGCCGTGGTGGAGCACCTGGTTCGGTGACGGCCGCGACGCGCTGGGCTGCGTCGGGTCGACGACCGCAGGGTGATCGTGCGCCGGCGTGATCACGGCACGAGCGAGGCCGGGCAGCGGATCGGGGCAGCACACGTAGGTCAGGACGACGCGTCCCTCGGTCCACCGCCACGACGTGGAGTGGAGGACGGCGTCGGGCGACGCAGCAGGCAGGAGTCCGATCGACGCCGCAGCGCAGGCGTCGGGTTCGCCCGACGCCAGGACGGTTCGCTCGACCCGGGCGACGAGCGAGCCGTCGACGAGTCGGATCCCGAACGTCTCGATGTCCACCGGGGCCACGGCGACGTCGTCGAGCGGCGGGATCACCGCGATGGGGAGGGGGTGATTCATGTGGTCGAGAGGTGTGGCAGCCTGGGCCGGAACTTGAGGCAATCTTGAGAACGCTTCTGCGAGCTGGTCGCAGGAACACTAGCTTGCGAGCCCATGCGCTCACGACTCCCCCTCATCGCAGCTGCAGCGCTCATCATCGGCGCCTGCGGCAGTGACGACGACACATCCTCCGAGGACTCGGCACCCGACGACACGGAAGAAGCCGCCGAGACCGGCGACGACGGTTCCGACGGCGCGGAGGACGGGGCCGACGAGGCGACCGACGATGCGGAGGAGGCGGACGACGCCGGCGGGTCGGCCGACTCCGGCGACGCGGCTGCGGCTCCGGCCGGTGATCTCGTCATCGCCATCAGCGGCGACGAGACCAGCCTCAACCCGTACACGTACGTCACGGGCTATCCGGGCTGGAACCTCCTCAACCTCCTCCACGACAGCCTGCTCGTGCTCGACGAGAACAACGAGCCCCAGCCGCTCCTCGCCTCCGAGTGGACGGTCAGCGACGACGGGCTCACCTATGACCTGACGCTGCGCGACGACGTCACCTGGCACGACGGTGAGGCGTTCGACGCCGACGACGTCGCCTTCACGTTCGGCTACGTGGTCGACAACGTGCAGTCCCGCTGGACCCCTGGTGTCGCCGCGGTCGACTCGGTCACGGTCAACTCGCCGACCGAGGTGTCGATCCAGCTCAACGCTGCGAGCCCCGACTTCCCGGTCCGCCCGCTCGCCGACATGCCGATCATGGCCGAGCACGTGTGGGCCGACGTGACCGACCCCAACAATGCGTCGGGCGTCGAGCAGAACATCGGCACCGGCCCCTACCGCCTGGCCGAGTACAACCCCGACCAGACGTACCTGCTCGAGGCGAACGGCGACTATGCGATGGGCACGCCGGTCGCCGACACGATCAGCCTCGCGATCATCCCCGAGCCCTCCACGGCGTTCGCCGCGTTGCGCGCCGGCGAGGTCGACATGGTGTCGAGCATCGTCGAGGCCCAGCTCGTGCAGGAGTTCCAGAACGACGGTGACCTCGACGTCCAGATCGGTCCCGGCTTCGGCTCGACGATGATGAACATCAACAACGAGCGCCCGGGTCTCGACAACCCCGAGGTGCGTCGGGCGCTCGGCCTCGCGGTGAACCCGCAGGAGCTGATCGACGTCGTCCTCCTCGGAACGGGGACGCAGCCGAACCCCGGCTTCCTGCACCCGAACTCGCCGATCGCCACCGAGTCGGTGGAGCACGTGTTCGACGTCGACGAGGCCAACGCGATCCTCGACGGGCTCGGCGCCGCACCCGGTGACGACGGAACGCGCGTGCTCGACGGTGAACCGATGAGCTACGAGCTCCTCGTGTACGCCGACAACCCGGGTCGCATCCGCACCGCCGAGATCCTCGCCGAGCAGTTCGCTGCGATCGGCGTCTCCGTCACGGTCTCGCCGCTCGACGCCGAGACGGTCGACGAGGCGGTGTGGCCCGGCTTCGACGTGTCGAACGGCCGCGACTACGACCTGGCGATGTGGGGCTGGAGCCCGCCGGTCCAGCTCGACGCCGGACGGTACGGGTCGCTGTTCCACTCCGACACGTCGATCGGCACGTTCAACGTGGTCGGGTTCTCCGACCCCGGTGTCGATGGTCTCGTCGATCAGCTCGGGGCGGCCACGTCGGCCGACGAGCGCGGTCCCATCGTCGACGAGCTCCAGGCGACGGTGGCCGAACTGCGTCCGTTCATCACCCTCTACTACCTCGACGGTGCCTATGCGTTCCGTCCGGACAGCTTCGACGGCTGGGTCTACCAGGCGGGCCAGGGTCCGCTCGGCAAGATCTCGTTGGTCGACTTCGGCTGATCCGTGCGGGCGACGCTCCGTCGGGTCGGGACCACTCTCACGGTCCTGGCCCTCGCGGTCGCCCTCAACTTCGTCATCCCCCGGCTGATGCCCGGGTCGCCGATCCGTGCCCTCGGGCGCGGCGGCGACCCGGGTCAGCTGACGGAGGCGCAGCGCAACGAGCTGCTCGACCGGTACGGCCTCAACGACTCACTGTGGGTGCAGTTCCGCGACTACGTGACCGGGTTGTTCCGCGGTGATCTCGGCATCGCACTGAGCGATGGCCGGCCGGTGTCGACGCACATCGGCGAGACGATCGGGTGGACGTTGCTGCTCGTCGGCACGGCACTCGTGGTCACGACCGTGCTCGGGGTGGTGCTCGGCACGCTCTTCACGACCAGTCGACGCAAGGGCGCCGACGACGTCGGACTGAGTACCAGCCTGGCGCTCGACGCGCTTCCGCCGTTCTGGTTCGGGATGCTGCTGATCCTCCTCTTCGGGGTGACCCTCGGCTGGCTCCCCACGTTCGGGGCCCAGTCGGTGTTCGGCGGGGGCGGGTTCCTCGACATCGCCGAACACCTCGTCCTCCCGGTCGCGACGCTGGTGATCACCGGGCTCGGTCAGACGTATCTCGTGACGCGGTCGTCGCTGATCGGTGTGCTCGGCAGCACCCACCTCGCCCACGCCCGCGTGCGGGGCATCCCCGAGCGGCGACTCCGCTACCGCCACGGGCTGCGTGCCGCTGCACTCCCGATCCACACGTTGGTGATGCTCGAGGTCGGCTGGCTGATCAGCGGCGCGGTGGTCGTCGAGACGGTGTTCGCGTATCCCGGTCTCGGACGCCTCACCTTCGACGCGGTCCAGGCGCGTGACTATCCGCTGCTGCAGGGCGCCTTCCTCCTCCTCACCGTCACGGTGATCGTCGCCAACCTCATCGCCGACCTGACGTATCCGCTGATCGACCCGCGCACGCGGGGGAGCGCGGCATGACCACGATCGACCCACGGGTCGCCGGCGCGGACGGTGGCGACGGCGCAGATCGGCGCGTCGACGAGGTCGTTCCCGCCCGGCGTCGCCGGTTCCGGCTCGGCGTGCCCGGCACGATCGGTGCCGTCCTGCTGGGCGTCTTCGTGTTCGTCGCGCTGTTCGCCCCGTGGCTGGCGCCGTACGCCGCCGACGAACGTCCCGGTCTTCCCTTCGCCCGACCCTCCGACGAGTTCCCGCTCGGCACCGACGACGTGGGCAAGGACCTCTGGTCGCTCCTGTTGCTGGGCACGCGCACGTCGATGGTCGTCGGCGTCGGCACGGCGCTGCTCGCGATCGCGTTCGGTGCGCTCGTCGGAGCCGTCGCCGGGCTGGTCCGCGGGTGGGCCGACACCATCGCCATGCGGTCGGTCGACGTGGTGCTCGCGCTGCCGTTCCTGCCGTTGTTGATCGTGGCGTCGACCTTCGCCGGGCGCAGCGTCACCGCGCAGATCCTGCTCATCGCCGCGCTCACCTGGGCGCGACCGGCTCGGCTCGTGCGCTCCGCCGTGCTCGAAGCGCGCACCCGCGGTCACGTCGAGGTCGCCGAGGGGATGGGCGCGACCCGGACCCGATTGCTGTGGCGACACCTGTCGGTCGGCACGGCGCCGATCCTGATCCCGTTGTTCCTGCGCGCAGCCATGGCGGCGATCCTGCTCGAGGCGTCACTCGCGTTCCTCGGACTCGGCGACCCATCGCGGGCGTCGTGGGGCACCATCCTCTACTGGGCCAACGTCCGCAGTGCGTTCCTCACCGACGCGTGGCGATGGTGGGTCGTGCCGCCCGGTGCGGCCATCGCCCTCCTCGTCGTCTCCATGGGGCTCGTCGGCGTCGCGATCGAGGCTCGGCTCAACCCGGCCCGACGGGAGCAGCCGTGACGGCGCTCCGGGTCCGATCGCTGGAGGTCGACTATCGGACCGACGCCGGGGTGGTCCGG
>JBCCTP010000053.1:0-14746 GCA_039198505.1 Actinomycetota bacterium
GTTCGACCTCGTGTTCGACGTGAAGAGCGACGGATGGTTCAACGTGTTCCACGCCGCACAGGACATGCCGATCGGCGCGACCGTGGTGTTCTCGTCGGTCGCCGGTCGCTTCGGCAACCAGGGCCAGACCGACTACGCCGCTGCGAACGACCTGCTCTGCAAGATCACGAGCAACTTCCGCCGCACCCGCCCCGACACCCGAGGGCTCGCCCTCGACTGGACCGCCTGGGGTGGGATCGGCATGGCGACTCGGGGGTCGATCCCGAAGATCATGGAGATGGCCGGGGTGCAGATGCTGCCGCCCGAGGCCGGCGTCGCCTGGATCCGCTGCGAGCTCACCGCCGACGGCGTCGGGTCGAGCCCGGTGGGGCCAGTCGGCGAGGTGATCGTCGCGGGCGAACTCGGTCTCATGGCGGCCGAGTACGACGAGCGAGGTGGCGTCGACGGAGCGGTGCTCGTCCCCGACGACGTCGACTGCGGGCCGATGGTCGACAGCGCACGTCTCAGCGTGCACGACGGCATCGTCGCCACGACGACGCTCGATCCGACGGAGCAGCCGTTCCTCGACGACCACCGGATCGACGACATCCCGGTGCTTCCCGGGGTGATGGGCATGGAGGCGTTCGCCGAGACCGCCCGCCTCCTCGCACCCGACCGGTCGAGCATCGCGGTCGAGGACGTCACGTTCGCGGCGCCGCTCAAGTTCTACCGCGACGAGCCACGTACGTTGACGGTGTCGGCGAAGCTGCGTCCCGACGGCGACGACCTCGTCGCACACTGCGAACTCGCCGCCGAACGGATGCTTCCGGGCAGTGAGGTGCCACAGCGCACCGTTCACTTCACCGGACGCGTCCGACTGTCGAAGGAGGCACCCGAAGGGCAGACGGCCGACGAGATCGACGATCCGAGCGGACCCGAGCTGGCAGCCGACCGGGTCTACTCGTTCTACTTCCACGGCCCGGCGTACCAGGTCGTCGACACCGCATGGCGATCGGGCGACACCGCGGTCGCCTCGCTGGCCGATCCACTTCCCGACAACCACGCACCGGCCGATCGGCCGCTCACGACCGCACCGCGGTGGATCGAGTTGTGCTTCCAGGCCGCAGGTCTCTGGCAGGCCGGTCGCGACGACCAACTCGCCCTGCCGTCACACGTCGGACGAGCTCAGCTCGTCGTCGACCCGACTGCGGTCACGGGGCGGCTGCACGCCCGCGCCCGCGAGGTCGAACCCGGCACGTTCGACTGCGTCGTCGTCGACGACGGCGGCCAGGTGGTCGCTCGACTGGACGAATACCGGACCATCCCGCTGCCGGCACCCATCGCGGAGGATGTCGCCGCGGACCTGCACGCCGCGTTCCGAGAGTGAGCGAACGATGAACGCCGCCCAGACCACCGTCGATCCGTCGGACATCCAGCGGTCGGACAGCCCGACCCGCATGAACTCCATCCAACGGTTGGGCATTCTCGACCGCGGCGAGTCGGCGATCCGCGTTCTCCACGCCGTCGGGGTCCTCAACGAGTCGCGCGATGGAGCTCCGATCACCACGGTGTCGATCGATCGCGACGAGACCGAGGGCGATCCGTGGTTCGCTCGCGAGGCCGACGAGTTCCGCTCCGTCGAACCCGATGCGACGACCGACGACATCGTCGCCGTTCTCGATCTGGCACACATCGACACGGTGTGGATCGGGACGTGGCCGACCTCCGATCGAACCGAACTCGTGGGGGCCTGCATCGAGCGCGGCATCGGCGTCATCGGACCCGGGGCCGATGTCATTCGTCGGCTCGCCGACATCGAGGGGATCCGCCGGACCGTCGGCGCGGACGACGTCCTCGACGACGATCGGCCGATCCGACGTGTCGAGCTCGACCTGCTCGCCGACACACACGGGACCGTCTGGACCGTCGGTCTGCGGGATGTGAGCCTGAGCCGCGCCGGTGACCGGTTGGTCGCCACCGACATCGGATCCACCGATGCCGTCGCGCATCGTCTCCGGACGGTCGCCACCGATCTGGCTCGAGCGGTCGGATACGAAGGCGCGGCAGTCCTGACCTTCCGGCACGACGGCGCCAACGTCCGCCTCACCGATGTCGATTGCGTCGCAGCCGCCGAGCACGCCACGACCGAGGAGCGAACCGGCACGAGCATCACGGGTTGGCGCGTGCGCATCCAACGGGGCGAGGCACTCCCGTCCCAGGAGCCGAGCGGCGACGGGGTCGCGGTGGAGGCTCGGCTGGTGGTCGAGGATCCCGTCGATGCGTTCCGGAGCGGACCCGGTCGCGTCGCTCTGCTCTCGCTCGCCGTCGGCACCGGCGTCCGCATCGATGCCAACCGCCGCGCCGGCGACGACGTCGACGTCAACGACCCGCTGCTCGCCGTCTTCACCGCGTGGGGACCCGACCGGACCGTCGCACTCAACCGGCTCCGCCGGGCACTCGAGCGCACCGCAGCGGTCGTCGACGGGGCTGCGACCAACCGCACCCTCCTGCTCGGCGTGCTCGGGCAGGTCGACGTCCGGAGCGACGCGATCGACGAGGACTGGCTCGATCGATACGTCGCCGCCCGACCGCACACACCCGTCGGCCCGGTCGCCCTGCTCGCTGCGGCCGTCGAGGCGTACGAGACCGACCGACTGCACGCCCAGCTCTCGTTCTACGCGTCGGCCGAGCGCGGTCGCCCCGCGCAGCCGACCCCGGTCGGGGACGGGATCGAGCTCTCCGCGGACGGCGTCACCCACCGCCTCGACGTCGACCGCGTCGGCCCGCGGAGGTACTCCATCCGCAGCGGCCGTCACGTCGCCGACATCACCGTCGACGCTCTCGACGCATTCGAACGTCGCATCGGATGCGCCGGACGGCGACACCGGCTCGTCGTCGCGCCGACCGAC
Source organism: Actinomycetota bacterium (assembly GCA_039198505.1). Lineage (GTDB taxonomy): Bacteria > Actinomycetota > Acidimicrobiia > Acidimicrobiales > Ilumatobacteraceae > Ilumatobacter_A. The sequence continues at coordinate 2,889 of JBCCTP010000053.1, forward strand.
ACCGGGTTCCGCGTCGAGGTCGACGACGCCACCCACCGAATCGAGCGCGAGGACGGCATCGTCCTGCGCGCCGGCTGGCCGGCACTCGTCGTCACCGCACTCGTCCAACCCGGGGACACGGTCGAGGCCGGCGATCCGATCGCCGTTCTCGAGTCGATGAAGATGGAGACGACCGTGTCCGCCCCGTCGGCGGGTGAGATCGTCGGGGTGTCCGTGATCCCGAACTCCCAGGTCGAGCGCGGCGCGCCGCTGGTCCGCCTCCGGCCCCACACCTCGCCACCCTCCACGACCGACGGCGACGCGCACGGCGTCGACCTCTCGGGGCTCCAGAGCCGACCCGACCCGACCCGCAAGCCGTGCGACCGGGTGTACGGCCCGCTCGGCGACTACCTGCTCGGATACGACCTCTCGCCGGCGGCATTGCGCAAGTTGCTCACGCAGCAGCGCCGCCTCGCCGAAATCGCCGAACCCGACGATCCGTCGCTGCTCTCGTGCGAGGACCATCTCCTCGACATCTACGCCGAGCTGGGTGCGCTGTACCGACCGACGACCGAACCGGAGATCGACGAGTCGACCCGGACCGAGCACACCCAGGAGTTCCTGCTCTCCTACCTCCAGTGGCTCGATCCCGACCTCGCCGGCCTGCCGGCCGACTATCGGGAACGCCTCCAACGAGCGCTGACCCGCTACGACGTGCACGGGCTCGAACGGACCCCGGCGCTCGAGTCGGCACTGATGTGGTTGTTCCGCTCGTTCGCTCGCCTCGGCGAGCTCGGCCACGTCATGACCGCGATCCTCGACCGCCGCCTGGTCCACCGCGACGCTCTCGCCGGAGTGGCCGACGCCTCGATGCGCCGGCGCCTCGATCGACTGGCCGCTGCGACGCAGGGCCGACAGCAGGCCATTGCGGACCTCGCGCGAGACGTCGTCTTCCACTACTTCGACGAGCCGCCCATGGAGGCCGCGGCGGCGGAGCTCCGAGCCGAGATGGACGATCACATCGCCGCGCTGGCCGTCGACCCGAACGTCGCCGATCGAGCCGAGCGCGTGGAACGGCTGGTGTGGTGCCCGGTGCCCCTGCGCTCGACGATCCTCGCGGCGTGGGGTCCCGACGAGCCCGACACCCCGCCGGACGTTCGCCGCGCCGTGCTCGAGACGCACATCCGCCGCTTCTACCGAGTGTGGGAACCCGACCGGATCACCTGCCACGAGATCGGCGGACAGCTGATCGGCACGACGTCGCACGAGATCGACGGCGGCTCCGTGAACCTGGTCGTCGGATACCTCCCACTCACCTCGCTGCCGGTCTGGTCCGAGGTGGTCGCTTCGCACCTCGCCACGCTCGACGGCGACGTCGTGGCCGACGTCGTCACGTGGCATGACGGCGAACCGGCCGACATCGAGGCGACAGCCGAACGGGTCGTCGAACTGGCCCGCGACTGTCGGTTCGGGCGCCCCCTGCGTCGGCTGGACGTGACCGTCAGCCCGACGCGTGGCCCCGAGCGTCATCGGGCGCAGCACGTCACCCTCACACCGACCGGCGGGGCCGCGGACGACGACGGGCGCGATGACGATCGGCGCGACGACGAGTTCGTCGAGGATCGGCTGTATCGAAACCTCCACCCGATGCTGACCGAGCGGCTCGAACTCTGGCGGCTGTCGAACTTCCGACTCGAACGGCGGCCCGCTCCCGACGACGTCTACCTCTTCGACGGCGTCGCCCACACCAATCCGAAGGACCACCGGCTATTCGCGGTCGGCGAAGTACGCGACCTCGTCGCCGGCCACGATTCGACGACCGGGGCGACCACGTATCCACGACTCGAACGCGTGGCGCTGCTCGCCTTCGCCGCGATGCGCTCGGAGCTCGCCCGGTACACGCCGCGAGACCGACCGGTCGCCAACCGACTCGTCCTCGACATCCGGGCACCGTGGACGCTCTCGATGGCCGAGACGAACCGGATCGCGCACCGCTTCGCACCGATGGCCGCACGGGTCGGCCTCGAGAAGGTGGTCCTCAAGGTCCGGATCCCCGAGGTCGGAGCCGACGGGTCACCCACCACCGAGGTGCGTGACGCGGTGCTGCACATCGAGCAGGTCGGCCACGAGATCCTCGTCCGGGAGGACCGCGCCGGCGACCAGCCGGTCCGTCCACTCGGCACGTACCAGCAGAAGATCCTCACCGCAGCCCGGTTCGGGTCGCCGTACCCGCACGAGATCGTCCGCCTGTTCACCGAGCGCGAACAGGCCGACGGACTCCCGACCGACTCGTTCACCGAGTTCGAACTCGATGCCGATGACCAGCTCGTGCCCGTCGAACGCGAACCCGGCACCAACTCGGCCCACCTCGTGGTCGGGTTGCTCACCAACCACACGACCGTGGTCCCCGGGGGGATCCAGCGGGTGGCGATCCTCTCGGACCCGACCCAGGGACTCGGCAACCTCGCGGAGCCCGAGTGTCGGCGGATCAACGCCGCGCTCGCCTACGCCCTCGAGCACCGACTTCCCGTCGAGTGGTTCGCGGTGTCGAGCGGCGCCCTGATCGCAATGGACTCTGGCACCGAGAACATGGACTGGATCGCGCTGACGCTCCGGCGGCTCATCGAGTTCACCCAGGCGGGCGGCGAGGTCAACATCGTCGTCACGGGGATCAACGTCGGCGGACAGCCGTACTGGAACGCCGAGGCGACGATGCTGACGCACACGAAGGGCATCCTCGTGATGACACCCGCGTCGGCGATGGTGTTGACCGGGAAGCAGGCCCTCGACTTCTCGGGCGCGGTCAGCGCCGACGACAACTTCGGGATCGGCGGGTACCACCGCGTGATGGGGCCGAACGGTCAGGCCCAGTACTGGGCACCGTCGTTCCCCGACGCGTGCGACCTCCTGCTCCGCCACTACGAGTTCACCTACGTCGTCCCGGGCGAGCGGTTCCCGCGCCGCCGCGACACAGCGGACCCGATCGATCGCGACGTGTGCGCGAGCCCCCACACCGGTCTCCCCGAGTCGCCCTTCACGTCGGTCGGCGACGTCTTCTCGCGCGAGCTCAATCCCGAGCGCAAGCAGCCGTTCGACATGCGGTCGGTCATGCGTGCGGTCTCCGACGACGACAGCGACGAACTCGAGCGGTGGAAGGACCTCCGCGACGGAGACACGTCGATCGTGTGGGACACGACCATCGGCGGCATTCCGGTGTGCCTGATCGGCCTCGAGTCGCACACCGTGGCGCGCAAGGGGTTCGTACCGGCGGACGGTCCGCCGGCCTGGACCTCCGGGACGCTGTTCCCCCACTCGTCCCGCAAGACGGCACGGTCGATCAACGCGGCGAGCGGGAACCGACCGCTCGTGGTTCTCGCCAACCTGTCGGGGTTCGACGGGTCGCCCGAGTCGATGCGCCGGCGGCAGCTCGAATTCGGCGCCGAGATCGGTCGGGCGGTCACGAACTTCGACGGGCCGATCGTGTTCGTGGTCGTGTCCCGATACCACGGCGGGGCCTTCGTCGTGTTCTCGAAGGCGTTGAACGAGTCGATGGAGATCGCGGCGGTCGAGGGGTCGTACGCGTCGGTGATCGGCGGCGCACCCGCCGCAGCGACGGTCTTCGCCCGCGAGGTCAAGAAGCGGACCGAGTCCGACCACCGCGTCCACGAGGCCCGCGACGCCGTCGCTCAGGCCGAGGGACCGGAGGCCGCCCGGCTGCGGAGCGCACTCGCCACCGTGTCCGACCAGGTGCGCTCGGAGAAGCTGGGCGAGGTCGCCGACGAGTTCGACTCGATCCACACGATCGAGCGGGCGCTGCGCGTGGGATCGGTCGACCGGATCATCCCGGCCCCGCAGCTCCGGCCGTACATCGTCGACGCGCTCGAACGCGGGATGTCACGCCACGCCTGAGGGTCGTGCGGCCCTCACCAGACCGGTGAGTCGACCCACGAGTGCTGCGGGGACGCGGTGTCGAGATCGCTACCGGCCGGCAGGAGGAGAGGCGGTTCTGCGGGCTCTGCGAATGCGATCGTGAGGAGGAACACACCGGCGCGGCGCCACCACCCGGGCATCTCGACCGCCGCTCCGCCGTCGACGCCGACGACCGACAGCGGAGCCCAGCCGTCGGCCCGGCGCTCGTCGGTCAGTCTGACCTCGACGGCGCGCGTGTCGACGCGGAGCCCGACCTGCAACACCTTGAGGGCTGCTTCCTTCGCCGACCAGATCAGGTTCGCGAGTTCGTCGTGGCGCTCGGCCTGTTGGGACGCGACGTGCGCGCGTTCGGCGGCGGTGAAATAGTCGGCGACGAACGCGTCGGACCGCGGCTCGACCACCTCGAGGTCGACGCCGACCGTGCCCGACACGTCCGATCCGCTCGTCGCAGCACTCCGGTCGGGATCGGTCTCGGGCTCACCGACCAGACACACCGCCCATCCCGAACGGTCGGTCATCGACACGTCGACCCCCGCGGGTGAGCCGTCGAGGTGAACGTACGGTGCTCCGCTCGGCCGGTGCCGCACCTCGATCCGCGTCAGTGCGCACTGCGACGGGTCGAGCCCGAGTACGCCAGCCACCGCCCGCTTGGTCGTCCAGCGCCGTGTGAGGTATTCGCTGCGCCGCTTGGTGAAGCGGATCGAGTCGAGGTGGTCGCGCTCGTGCCGAGTCAGCCAGTCGAGCGTGTCGGGGACGTCGTGCTCGCCGTGGGCCAGCCACCGCATCGCACCAGTGTGCCACCGAGCCGAGACCCGCTTGTGCGGGACCGGCGAACGCGTCAGTGGCGACGGTCAGATGCCGAGCGGATACCGCTCGTCGAAGAGAGGAGCCATCGACTCGGCATCGACGTCGGCGCGCATCTCGTCGTCGGTGGGTCGCCCGAGATCACCCTGCGCTGCCTCGACGAGCATCGGCAGGAGTCGAGCGTCGCTCGTCGTGTTGAGGAACCGCTGCTCATCGGCGAGCACGTAGCGGACCGCCCGAGCGATCGGCCCGGGATCGGTGAGCGGTTCGTACCAGCTGAACTTGCCGTCCGGCCCGTCGGCCCACCGGCGGCGGGCGATCGACTTGATCGTCTGGACCGCGACCTCGCGCTCAGCACACACCGCGAGCAGCTGGTCCATCTCGGTGCGGTACGTCGGATCGTCGAGCATCGTGACGTTGTACGGGAGCAGCACCGACGCGAAGTCGAACCGCTCGAGGCTCCGCAGATGCATCGCCGCGACCGGGAGCCCGTGACCGGTCACGCCGACGTGCGACACCATGCCTTCGTCGCGAGCGGCTGCGAGCGCCTCGACCGCTCCGCCCGGCGCGAACGCCCGCTCCCACTCGTCTTCGGCGACCAGATTGTGGAGCTGGATCAAGTCGATGTGGTCGACGCCCATCCGCTCGAACGACCGCTCGAGCTCGGCGCGAGCGGCCGCACCGTCTCGTTCGCCCGTCTTCGTGGCGAGGAACACCGACGCCCGATGCGTCGCGAGCCACGGCTGCAGACGATCCTCCGACGCGCCGTACGACGCCGCTGTGTCGATGTGGTTGATCCCCCAGTCGGCGATCTGCGCGAGCGTCGCATCGGCCCGCGACTGGCTCATCCCGCCCAGAGCGGCGGCGCCGAAGATGAGACGGGTCGAACGGTGGCCGGTGGCGCCGAAGGCAGCGGTGGGGATCATGCGGTCGACCGTACCCGTCACCTCCGAATCGTGAGGTCACGGGCCCGGCCGATCGGCGCCTCGAACGTGGCATGCTCGTGCCGATGACGACGGCGTCGATCGACGAGCGGGTCGACGAGTTCTCTCGCGACGGGGTCACAGTGCTTCGGCGCGCGCTCGATGCACCCTGGCTCGAACTCCTCGCCGAGGGGGTCGAGTACAACCGCACCCACCCGAGCGAGTGGTCGCACTGGTACACCGACGAGAACGAAGCCGTCGGTTTCTGGTCCGACTATGTGACCTGGCCGCAGGTCGAGGCGTACCGACGTGTGGCGTTCGAGAGCGGTCTCGCCGAGCTGGCAGGGTCACTGATGGAGTCGTCGACCGTCCGCTTCTTCCACGAGCACGTCCTCGTGAAGGAGCCGGGCGCCACCGAACGCACGCCGTGGCACCACGACCAGCCGTACTACTGCCTCGACGGCGACCAGACCGTGAGCATGTGGATCGCCCTCGATCCCGTTCCCGAGGAGACCGGTCTCCGGTTCCTCGCCGGGTCACATCGCTGGAATCGGTGGTTCGTCCCCCGACGCTTCGTCGACCACGAGTCGTACGCGCCGGGCGGCGGCCGATTCGAGGTGGTCCCCGACCTCGACTCCGAGATCGCCGACGACCCCGACGCCCATCGCGTCGTCACCTTCGACGTCGAGCCCGGCGACGTGGTCGCCTTCCACTTCCGCACGCTCCACGACGCTCCGGGCAACCATCTCGCCACTCGTCGACGTGCCGTGTCGCTGCGGTGGGTCGGCGACGACGCCACGTTCGGCACCCGACCCTGGCAGGTGTCGCCTCCGTACGAGCCCGACGGCCTCGCCGTGGGCGGGCCGCTCGACGGTGACGCACGCTTCCCCCTGGTCGTCGGGGCCGATGGGCGGATGGCGCCGGCCGGATGACGGCATGAACGGTCTCGCCGTCTCGGGCCTGCACAAGCGCTTCGGCGACCTGGTGGCGCTCGACGGAGTGTCGCTCGGGGTCGAGCCGGGAGCGATGGTCGGCTTTCTCGGGCCGAACGGTGCCGGGAAGTCGACGACGATGCGGTCGATCATGCGCCTCATCGGGCTCGACCAGGGGACGGTCACCTGGAACGGCGCACCGATCGACGAGTCGACACGTCGCCGATTCGGCTACATGCCCCAGGAGCGGGGCGTCTACGAGCGCATGCGGCTCCACGAGCAGATCGTGTACTTCGGCCGGCTGGCGGGTCTCGACGAGTCGGAGGCCTCGACCCGAGCCGGCCGTCTCCTCGAACGCGTCGGTCTCGACGGCCGGCGCGACGACGAGGTCCAGGAGCTGTCGACCGGCAACAAGCAGCGGGTGCAGCTGTGTGTCGCACTGGTTCACGATCCGGTTCTGCTCATCCTCGACGAACCGTTCGCCGGCCTCGATCCTCTCGCTGTCGACACGCTCCGCGAGATCATCGTCGAGCAGACCGAACGCGGCACGGCGGTGGTGTTCTCGAGCCACCAACTCGACCTGGTGCAGGACCTGTGCCGGCACGTCACGATCATCGATCACGGTCGCACCATCGCCGACGGCGACGTCGACGACATCCGCGCCGGATCGCAGCGGCGGCATCTCCGGATCGAGTGGGCCGACCCCTCCCCCGCCACCGACGCGTGGCAGCCGCTGATCGACCACGCGGCGCCGTCCGCCGCCGACGGCAACGCACTCGCAGGCGGCGACGGAACGCTCCGGCGCACCACGCACGCGGTGCTCGACGCCGATGCGGATCCGGCAGCACTGATGTCGTCGGCGAGCCGTGCCGGCCGCGTCGCCTCGTTCCGCTTCGAGCCTCCGTCGCTCGACGACGCCTTCACCGAACTCCTCCGCCGATGAATACCCGTCGCTCATGACCGCCACCGATCCGAACACCCGAACGGGACCGACCTCGCCGGTGGTGACGTCGTCCCCTGCCCCGACCCCCGATCCCACCGGTCGTCGATCGGGCGCATGGCGGCTCATCGCACGACGCGAGATCGTGACCCGGGGGCGCAGCAAGGCCTATCGCTTCACCACCCTCGTCCTGGCGATCCTGTCGCTCGGCACCGTCGTCGCAGCGGCGGCGTTCTCGGGCGACGACGACGACGGTCCGAGCCGAGCGACCATCGGCGTGGTCGACCTGGACGACGCGACGACGTCAGCGCTCGGCGAGAACGCTCCCGACACCTGGGAGATCGAGGTGGTCGAGCTGACGAACGACGAGGTCGACGACGCGGTCCAGAACGGTGACGTCGACGTGGCCGTGGTCCGGACCGACGACGGCGCGGGCCCGATCGAGGTGGTGTGGGAGGAGGAACCGCGCTTCTTGCTCGACGGAATCGTGGTCGATGCACTGGTGTCGGTCGAACGCGATGCTCGCATCGCGGAGCTCGGACTCGACGCCGATGTCGTGGCGCAGCTCGACGCTCCGATCGACGCCTCGGTCCGCTTCGTCGATCCACCCGACGACAGCGACACGGCCCGATCGGTCATCGCCGCGTTGACGATCTTCGTGATGTTCTTCGCCGTGCAGATGTACGGCTCGCAGATCGCGATGGTCGTGATCGAGGAGAAGGCCGGACGAATCGTCGAGATCCTCCTGTCGCTCGTGCGACCCTCGTCGCTGCTCGCCGGCAAGATCGTCGGGATCGGGGTCCTCGCCGCGCTGCACGTGATCATCATCGCCGCCGGCCTCGCCGCTGCGTTGGCGGTGTCGGGGTTCCAGGACGTCCCGCTCTCGGCGTACGCATCGCTCCCGCTGCTGTTCGTCGTGTTCGTGCTGGCGTTCGCGATGTTCGGCTCGTTCTTCGCACTCGTCGGATCGCTCGTCTCACGCCAGGAGGACGCTCAGCAGGCGATCCTGCCGGCGACCGTACCGATCTTCATCGGATACGCCCTGTCGTTCCAGGCGCTCAGCTCCCCCGACTCGACGCTGGCGCAGGTCACTGCGGTGGTTCCGATCACCGCGCCGTTCTCGCTCCCCGTGATCACGGCCCAGGGAGAGGCGTCCACCTGGCTGATCGCGCTCGCGCTGGCGCTTCTCGCGATCACGGCATTCCTCGTCGTCCGCCTCGCGGCACGGGTCTACGAGTTCACCCTGCTCCGGACCGGAACCCGGATCCCCCTCACCGAGGCGCTCCGGCTCCTCGTCCGCCCGCCCGCCTGAACGACAGAGTGGGTCAGGCACACACTGTCGCCTCTCATCGCAACGCGACCTAGGTTCGGCGCATGGCGCTCGACGACGAACTGCTCAACCGTGTCACGTGGAAGATCCCGAACGCGCTGGCGCTCGTGGGCTCGGCGCACGACGGCACCCGCAACGCCATGACGACGAGCTGGATCACGCAGCTGTCGATGGAGCCGGTGCTGATCGGGATCGGCGTCGACAACACTGCGGTGACCCACCGTCTGATCACCGGCGGTCAGTCGTTCTCGATCAATCTGTGGGACGCCGAGAACACGCGGCCGTTCGTGAAGTTCTCGAAGCCCGCCGAGGACGACGGCTCGGCGCTGAACGGCCGGGCCGTTCGGTCGGCGACGACGGGTGCGCCGATCTTCGACGAGGCGATCGCGTGGATGGACTGCGAGGTCCGGCACTCGCTCGACCTCGGCACGCACACGCTGTTCGTCGGCGAGGTCGTCGACGCCGAGATCCTCGACGACGAGGCCCGACCCGCGTCGATGTCGGACACCCGCATGAAGTACGGCGGCGTCAAACGCCACTGACCCAGTGGTGGTGTTGTTCCCTCGACCCCGGGACTCGACGGAACAACAGCAGCCCGAGTGTTCCGTCGAGCCCCCGGGGTCGAGGGAACGATCAGGCGACGCCGTCGGGAAGGTCGTCGACGCCGGCTGCGAGGTTGATGACCGAGAAGGCGTTTCCGTCGGGGTCGTTGACCACGGCGGTGCGACCGATGGGTGTATCGAACGGCGGGACCGACACGGCCCCGCCCAGTTCGATCACCTTCGCCACCGTGGCATCGGTGTCGGCGACTGCGAGATACACCATCCAGTGCGATGGCAGGTCGCCCCAGTCGTCACCCTCCATGGGCAGCACGCCGCCGACGATCCGGTCGCCGACCATCACCATCTGGTAGCCGCCGACCGCGCTCTCGGACTCGTCCACCCCCTGGAACGACCAGCCGAGCAGGTCACCGAAGAACGTCATGGCGGCCGCCGCGTCACGCGTGGTCAGCTCCATCCAGCAGATCGAGTTCGGCTCGTTGACCCGTTCCGCCCCGATGTGGTCGCCGGGCTGCCACAGCGACACGACGGCCCCCGACGGGTCGGTGATGATCGCCATCGAGCCGGACGTCATGACGTCGATCCTCGGCATCACGATCGATCCGCCACCGCCCTCGACCGACGCGACCACGGAGTCGAGATCGTCGACCGTGACGTACGCGTTCCACAACGGCATGCCCTGGTCGTCCTGCTTCGGACCGAGCGCCGCCACGCTCTGACCGTCGGCCGAGAACATCGTGTAGTGACCCGACTCGGGCCCCTGATCTGCAGCGTCCCACCCGAACAGCGAGGTGTAGAAAGCGGTGCACGCTGGAATGTCGGACACGGCCACATCGGCCCAGCTCGGCACCCCGTTGCGGTAGCGCGTGACGGTGGCCATCAGCGCACTCCCTCGATCGATGCCTCGCCGATCCCAGCCAGAGCCGCTCGCCCCGCCGACGTGAGCGACAGACGTTGCGGCGATCCCTCTTTCGCGATCAGACCCCGAGCCTCGAGGTCGAGCTTGACCGACGTCGTGTACCAGCCGACCGAGTTGTCCGCCCACAGGGCGGGATCGGTCCGGCGCTCGACCACCGCCCGCAACTCGGAGTTGGGCAACTCGTCGACCTCGCCGATCGCTCCGAGGATGGCGGAGCGCGTCGGTTCGTAGACCGCCGTGAGGATCCGCAGGTCGTCGCGACCGGTGTTCGGGTTCTTCAGCATCACCCGGTCGTCGGTCGTGTCGTGTCGCGGCATGGGGAGTCTCCTGACCTCGTGGGATCGGCCCGGGTTCGATATATTCCGATGTGGAACATCATGAGTGTCGCGGACGAGCCCACCACGGTCAAGGACGAGACGTGGCTCCCGACCACGGCGTACGTGCTGCTCGGGCTGCTGTCGTTCGGCCAACGACTCACCGGGTACGAGCTCCGGCAGTGGGCGCTCGGCTCCACCCGCTTCTTCTGGGCAGCACCCGCGATGAGCCAGATCTACCGCGAGCTCGACCGGCTCGAGCGCGGTGGACTGGTCGACGAACGGGACGAGTCGGGCGACGCAGGGCGTGCCCGCACCACGTACGGCATCACCGACGAGGGCCTCGGCGAGCTGCGGCGCTGGATCGACGACGCTCCGTCCGACGAACCGGTCATCCGCCATCCCGCCGCGTTCCGGCTGTTCCTCGGCCACCTCGCCGACGCCGACAAGCTGCGAGCCCGACTGGTCGCCCACCGCGACTGGCTCGACGGTCTGCTCGCCGACCTCGATGAGGTGCGCACCGGGCTCGTCGGAGACGACCGGTTCGAGTACCCGGCACTGGTCGCCGACTGGGGACTCGAGTTCTTCGGCGCCGAACGATCGGCGACCGACGACGTCATCGGACGGATCGACGTGTCCGGCCCGATCCGCGCCGACCCAGGCTGATCTGCGGCACGATCGGCCCGAAAGAACGCGTCGCGATCGAACTGCGCCAGAGGCCGATCGAGAAGGCCACGTCCTTCAGCACGCGTCGAGGCGAGGCGATCATCGCAACCGTGAGCACTCGTCTCGCCCGCCGTGACCACAGCAGCGGAACGAGGAACGGCCACCACGCCCGACGGATCGCGAGCTGCGCCTGCCGGCCCGCCGCCACGTGCCCGTCGAGCGCGACCGCCCCCACTGTCCGCGCATCGAGATCGCTCGACCCGTTCGCGGTGGCGAGCCGCGCAGCGGAGCCGATGGCGAGAACCGCACCGGTCACGTATCGGCCCGCGCCGACCATCCCCCACGACGCCGCCGTCCACAGGCCCGATGCGTAGGGGGCGAGCGCCCCGGGGTGGCGGAGTGCGAGCGGGCCGGACGACGAGCCGTACTTGACCTGCTGCCGGAGCTGCTCGACGAACGTGGGCCGAGGGCGATGATGAACCGTGGCCGCCGGCTCGTAGCGGCACCACCATCCCGCTTGGTCGAGCCGCCACACGAGGTCGACGTCCTCGCCGAGCCGCA
>JBCCTP010000054.1:0-14663 GCA_039198505.1 Actinomycetota bacterium
AGATCATCCTGCCGCTCGCCGCACCGGTGCTCGCCGTGATCGCTCTTCTGTCGTTCATCACGACCCAGGCCGAGTACATCGTCGCCAGCGTGATCCTCAGCGGCGACGACGACCAGAAGACGCTGGCCGTGGGTCTGTCGAACTACGTGCTCGCCGGCTTCGACAATCGCTGGGGACCGTTCGCCGCAGGAGCGCTCATCGGCGCCGTCCCGGTGGTGATCCTGTTCCTCTTCCTCCAGCGCTACATCGTGTCGGGTCTCACCTCGGGGGCGGTGAAGGAGTGAGCGGCCGCCCCGCCGCGTACGCGCACCTCCCCCACCACGACGGTTCACCGACCTACTCCTCCCCGGACGATCCGGGTCTCGGCGGAACCTTCACCGTCCGGGTGCGCGTCCCCGATGTGGCGTCGACCGAACGCGTGCGGGTCCGCACCGTCCCCGATGCGGAACCCGAGATCGTCGAGGCGACGATCGACGCCGACCGCACCGACGCCGACCCGGCCGCCACGTGGTGGACCGCCGACATCGTCGCCCGCAATCCCGACGTCGGGTACCGGTTCCTGCTCACCGGCGGCAGCGGCGGCTACCGCTGGTTGCACGAGGCGGGCGTCACGGCGCACGACGTCGGCGACGACTCCGACTTCCGTCGCATCGTCGGCTCACCCACCCCGGAGTGGCCCACCGACACCGTGGGATACCAGGTCTTCCTCGACCGCTTCGCCGCGTCCGGTGAGCGGCGCGAGCTCCCCGACTGGGCCATCGCGGCCGACTGGGACGACGAGGTCCTCTCCGAGCCCGGTGTCGGCGTCCGCCAGATCTACGGCGGGGATCTCCCGGGCATCGAGAAGCGGCTCGACCACCTCGAGCGGCTCGGCGTCGATCTCGTTTACCTCACACCGTTCTTCCCCGCTCGCTCGAACCACCGGTACGACGCGTCGTCGTTCGACGCCGTCGACCCGCTGCTCGGAGGAGACGAGGCGCTCGCCTCACTCGCCGCCGCCTGTCGAGCGCGAGGGATCCGGATCATCGGAGACATCACGCTCAACCACACCGGCGACCGACACGACTGGTTCGCCGCAGCGCGACGCGACGCCGCCTCCGCCGAGGCCGACTTCTACTTCTTCGACGAGCATCCCGACGGATACCGGGCCTGGCACGGCGTGCCGTCGCTGCCGAAGCTCGATCACTCGAGCGACGAACTCGCCCGCCGGCTGCACGACGGACCCGACTCGGTGGTCAGCCGGTATCTGCGCGAGCCGGTCGCCCTCGACGGGTGGCGGGTCGACTGTGCGAACACGACCGGCCGGTCGGGCGCCGACGACCACCACGCACGCGTCGGTGCCGCCACGAGAGCGACCATCGAGTCGCTCGCGCCCGACGGCTGGCTCGTCGCCGAGCACTGCTACGACGCCCGCTCCGACCTCCGGTCGGGCGGGTGGCACGGAGCGATGGCGTACCAGTGGTTCTCGCGGCCGCTCTGGTCGTGGCTGCGGGGCGACGCTCCGGTTGCGTTGATGACGACACTCGAGATGCCCCGATTCGGGGCCGCGACCATGGTCGACGCGATGCGCCAGCTCGGCGCGGGTCTGCCGTGGCCGGCTCGGCAGGCGTCGATGACGATGCTCGACTCGCACGACAGTCCCCGCTTCCGCACCGCGGTCGGTGGCGATCGCCACCGTCACCTCACCGGTCTCGCCGCACTGCTCACCATGCCGGGCGTCCCGACCCTGTTCGCGGGCTCGGAGGTGGGAGTCGAGGGCGACTCGATGGACACGTGCCGCGTCCCGTTCCCATGGGACGAAGCCGACTGGGACCGCGAGACGTTCGAGGCGACCCAGCAGCTGATCTCGGTGCGACGGGCACATCCGGCGCTCCGGCACGGGTCGATGCGGTGGCTCGACGCCACCGACGACACGGTGACCTATGTGCGCGAGCACGAGGCCGAGCGGGTGGTCGTGCATCTCGATCGACGGGGCGAGACACGACACGGCGACCCGGTGTCGATCGACCTGCGGTCCGCCGGCGTGATCGGGTCGATCGCGACGATCCTCGGTTCGGCCGACATCGACGACCACACGGCCACCTTCGGCCCCGCTCCCGCCACCCTCCTCGCCATCACCTGACCTGTCCGCTTCCGCCCGGGCCAGATCCGGACAGTGTCCGCTTCCGCCCAGGTCGGTCGTCAGCTCGTCGTGGCGACGAGGGCGGCGAGGAGTTCCACGGTCGAGGCGGTGACCGGCGCCCGACGCTCGTCCGGGTCGAGCACGACCAGCTCGCGCCCTCGAGCGTCGACCGCGACGCCGCCGGCCTCCTCGAGCACGTGGACGGCGGCGAGGTAGTCCCACACCCCGATGCGGTCCGCGGCGAAGTCGACCGTCCCGTCGAACCCGCCGGCAGCGACGGCGGTGATGTCGAGCGCAGTCGCACCCATCGCCCGGAACTGGCGTGGCCGGAACGAACCGGGTGCGCGTGCGTTGATCGCCACGATCGCGTCCTCCAACGAGGTCTCGCCGTTCGGCACGAGCAGTGGGCGTCCGTCGAGGAACGCTCCCCGGCCGGCGGCCGCCGTGAACCGCGCACCGGTCCTCAGGTTGGCCACCATCGACACCGCCGGCCGACCGTCACTCACGAGGCAGAGCGCGGTGGCACACCACGGGAGACCGAGCGCTGCGTTGGTCGATCCGTCGAGGGGGTCGACCACGGCGACGTGGTCCGGCACGTCGTCGAGCACGGCCCCACCCGGCGCCGTGATGCCACTCTCCTCGGACAGCACGGCGAATCCGGCGCCGTGGAGCGCCTCGAGACAGATGGCGTCGACGACGACGTCGACCGAGTACTGACTGACCCGATCGCCCGACATCGACCAGTCGTCGTTGTCGGCGAGCGCGGCTGCGGTGCGGTCGCAGATCCGACCGAACAGATCGATCACCGCGTCGGCATCGAGCGGGTCGACGGGAGATGGCGCAGTCGCGGATTCGCTGATCGGCTCGACCCTCTCCGACGGCACGGCGCAGACGGTAGTGTCCGGATCCGATGGCAGTCATCGATGTGGCCGGCTTCATCGCCGATGTCAAGAGCCAGGCCATCGACCACGGATTCCACGTCCACGACGAGCGACACTTCGTCGAGACCTACTCGCTCCGCCAGCTGTGGGAGGTCGACCTCCACCCCGAAGAGGCGTGCGAGGGGCCGATCGATCTCCACTTATCGCTCGACGTCGACCCGCGGGCGATGCTCGGCTTCGAGGACGAGGTGATGAAGCTCGACGAGCTCGACTCACCTCCCAACGGATTCGCGTTCGCACTGCTCTTCACATGGACGCTCCCTCCGCTCCCCGACCCGCCCGACCTCCTCGTGCTCGCCACCGATCTCGCCGGCATCGGCGGGATCGACCTGCCGGTCGAGGTGTCGGCGATCGACTCGTTCCCCACGGTGACCGACGCGCCCGAACGCAGCCTCTCGATCGTGGCGAAGATGACCGTCGACCTCGCCGACGTGTACCTCACCAACGATGACGCCGTCGTGGCCGCACTCGAGCGCTGCAAGCACGTGTCGCTGTACCTCCTCGATCGGGCGCCGGCATGGCTCGACGACGCCTGACCGCCCCGCTCCCGATCATCCGCCGCAGGAGGCCGCCGTGCAGGTCCACGAACTGATCGACATCCTCACCGACCAGCCGCCCGACGCCGAGGTCGAACTCGCCGTCATCGCGCCGGTCGACGAGGACAGCGACGACATCACGGTCGACCGGTACTACGTCGATGGTGTCCTGCCCTGGCGGGAGCAGCCCGGCGACGACGATGCGGGTCCCGACGTGGGCGGCCTCGGCGAGACCGAGCTGACGATCTGGCTCGTCGGCGGCGAAGAGGGTGACGTCAACGCGTTCCTGGACGCCATCGAACAACCCGACGTCTGAGATCGCACCGCCTCGACGACGCGAGTTCCGCCCGGCGCGTCGTCACGTGGCGCTGAGGACGTGCGCGCAGTGGATGGCGAGCGGCGCCAGCTCGCGCCGTCGAGAAGCGTCGAGTGACCCGGGCGTGCCGGAGATCGACACCGCGGCGATCGGTCGTCCGACGACCGTGACCGACGCAGCGATGGCCGCGACCGATTCGTTCCACTCTCCGTCGTTCTCGGCATAGCCGCGGGAGCGGATCACGTCGAGTTCGTCGTCGAGGCGGCGTCGCGACGCCACCGTGGCCGGAGTGAGCTCGCGGAGGTGGTCGGGCAGGTGGTCACCGAGCTCCACGGGGTCGAGGGCCGCCAGCATCGCCTTGCCGGTCGCCGCGGCGTACGCCGGGACACGGAAGCCGTCGGGGATCACGACCTGGATGAACCCGGGGCCCGCCTCGCGGTGGAGGAGCTCGACGTCGGTGCCGTCGAGTCGGACGAGGTGCACCGACTCGCCGACCTGCGACGCGAGCTCGGCGAGCACCGGGCGGGCACGGGCGACGAGCGCGGCCAACGGATCGGACGTGATCGTTCGGAACCGATCGGACAGCTGCCAACGGCTCCCTGTGACGTCGGCGGCGTCGCCGCTCGCCCGCTCGATCCAGCCGGCCGTCGCGAGTGTGTCGAGACATCGCTGTGCCGTGCTCTTGGCGAGTCCGGTCCGTCGCGCCAGGTCCCCCACGCCGAGCGGTCCGTCGCGCCCCAACCGCTCGACCACTTCGAGGGCGTTGAGCACCGACCGCATCGCACTCACGAGGCCCGCCCTGTCCGAGGGACACCGATCGAATCGCACGGTGTTTCGCGATGCACGTCGGATGGACTCCCGGCCGTCACGTCACGTCCGTTCGTACCGGCCAGGTCGCTTCTCGAAGAACGCGCGCAGTGCCTCGGCGTGGTCGGCGGTTCGGAACAGACGCGCGAACGACCTCCCCTGGAGTTCAGTGGCTTCCGCCGAGTCGAGGTCGATCGACCGGTTGAGGCAGTCCTTGGTGGTCTCGACCGACAGCGGCGCCCGCGAGGCGATCCGCTCGGCGATCTCGATCGAACGGTCGGCCAACCGATCCGACTCGACGAGTTCGGTCACGAGTCCCCAGTCGAGGGCCTGTTCTCCGCGGCAGGTCCATCCGGTGAGCAGCAGATGGCGGGCGCGCGCGTCACCGATGGCCTGGGACAGCGCACGGAAGTTGGCGACGAGGCCCACGTTCACGCCGGCGGCGGCGAAGGCGCACGACGTCGAGCCGATCCGAAGATCGCACGCGAGCGCCACCTCGAGACCTCCGCCGTGTGCGGCGCCCTCGATCGCGGCGACGACCGGGACCCGGTGGCTGCGGATCGCATCGAGCAGCTCGCCGACACCGGTGAGGAAGCCGCCGACGGCGTCACGCTCGATCGACTGTTCCTCGCGCAGATCGGCGCCGCCACAGAAGTGGGTGCCGGCACCGGTCAGCACGACGGCCCGCACCGACGTGTCGTCGTGGGCGGAGCGCAGCTGAGCGGTGAGTTCGCGCTGCGCAGCCGAGTCGATCGCGTTCACCGGTGGACGGTCGATGGTGAGCCGGACGACGTGATCGGCGGGTCGGTCGACCGCGATCCCCGTCGCAAAGCCGTTCTCGGCCATCAGTCGTCGTCCGATCGGTCGGAGTGCTGGGCGACGGCACCCGCCGCGAGCAGCTCGTCGATCTCGTCCTCGCCGTACCCGACCTCGGCGAGCACTTCTCGGGTGTGTTCACCGAGGTGAGGCGTCGACGAGCGCACCGACATCGGCGACGACGCGAACTTGAGCGGGTGACCGATGCGTCGCTCCGTGCCGTCGCCGACCACCATCTCGGTCGCCACCACTTGTGGATCGTCCCACACCTCATCGAGCCGGTGCACGGGGCCCGAGGCGACGTTCGCCGCGTGAAGGCGTTCGTCCCAGTGGGACGACGGTTCGGTCTTCGTGGTGCGCGCGATCTCCGCAGCGAGTTCGTGTCGGTTGCGGAGTCGCCGTCGGGCTGAGGCGAAGCGTTCGTCGTCGAGCAGATCGCTGCGGTCGAGCGCCTCACACAGCGACGTCCACGCGTCGGGTGTCGGTGCGGCCACGGTGATCCATCCATCGGCCGTGGGGAACGCTTCGTAGGGCGCCGACAGTCGATGTGCCGATCCGCCGGGCTCGGGGACGTCGCCGGCCTGCCAGTACAGCATCGACTCCCAGACGAGATAGGCGATCGACGACTCCAGCAGCGACGTGGTCACGTGATTGCCGACGCCGGTCGTGGCCCGACGCACCAGCGCCGAGGTGATGCCGACGGTGGCGAACACGGCCGCGTTGAGGTCGGCGATCGGCACACCGGCCTTGCACGGTGGCCCTCCGATCTCGCCGGTCACCGACATGATGCCGCTCATGCCCTGCGCCATGAGATCGAACCCGCTCTGATCGGCCCGTGGACCGACGCCTCCGAAACCCGAGATCGAGCAGTAGACCAGCCGCGGGTTGATCTCCGCGAGGTCGTCGGGTCCGAGGCCGTGGCGGGCGAGCGTGCCGGGGCGGTGATTCTCGAGGAAGACGTCGGCGTTCTCGGCGAGGCGCCGCAGCGCCGCGCCGCCGGACGGGTGGCGGTAGTCCAGTGCGATCGACGACTTGTTGCGGTTCATCACCCCGAACGCGTCGACGCCCTCGCCCGCCCAGCGGGTCATGTCGCCGATTCCGGGTCGCTCGACCTTGACCACGTCGGCTCCGAGGTCGGCGAGCAACATGCCGCAGTACGCACCGGCCATGACCTGGGTGACGTCGACGACGCGGATCCCGTCGAGGGAACCGGGTGTGAACGGTCCGGGATCGACGGCGACCATCACGCCACCCCCGTCGCCGGGAACGCTCGTGCCGTCATCCGGCACACTGTATCTGATGGTGGAATCATGGATCGGGGTGGCGGTGCGGCAGGCGATGGTGCGGTCCGGACGGTTCAACCGGCCCACAGGGCGTCGGGGGTGAGCCCCATGCGGCCACGGGTGTAGGGGATGGACGGGTCACGGTCGGCGGCGAGGTTCATCGGGCCGTCGAGGTCGACGATCGAACACGACAGACCCACGTACCGGGCGGGCGCCATCCCGAGGCTCGTGGAGATCATGCACGACACCATCCGGTCGAGACCGGCCGCCGCCAGCGCATCCGACAGCTCGAGTGCGCCCGTGAGGCCACCGGCCTTGTCGAGCTTGATCACGCCGAGCTGGTACCTGCCGACCAGACCGGCCACGTCGTCGACCGTTCGACAGGACTCGTCGGCGCCGATGGCGATCGGGAACTCGAGGCCGCCCAACGCATCGTCGTCGGCCGGAGGCAGCGGTTGCTCCACCAACTCGACCCGCGCCTCGACGAGCGACGGCATCATGTCGACGAGGTGGTCGAGCGTCCACGAGGCGTTGGGATCGACCGTGATCCGGGAGTCGGGAGCGGCCGCTCGCACCAGCCGGATCGCATGCGCGTCGTCGGCACCACCGAGCTTCACCTTCAGCCACGGATGATCCGCGACCGCGGCTGCGGCGGCCGCCATCTGGTCGGGCGTGTCGAGCGTGACGGTGATCGCCGAGTCGAGCTCGACGGGCGGGCCGGTGCCGGCCATCTCGTGGACGGGCGTTCCGGACCGCCGCGACGCCAGGTCCCACAGCGCGCAGTCGATGGCACATCGCGCTCCGCCGGCGGGCAGCACGTCGACCAGTTCATCGCGGCCGATGCCTCCCTCGACCGCCGGACGGACCGACTCGAGCTGCGCCAGCATGGACTCGATCGTCTCACCGGCGTAGAAGATCGGCGCGCCCTCACCTCGCCCGACCACGCCGTCGACCTCGAGTGTGACCGTGCAGACCTCGGCCGCGGTCCTGGTCTTTCCCGCGATACCGAACGGTCGCCGCAGCGCAAAGCGCTCGGCGTCGACGACGTACGTCACGGGAACGGCACGAGCCGGTAGCCGGAGAGGAACTCGAGGGTGGCGACCACCTCGTCGATGTCGCCGATCCCGACCCGAACGGTCGATGCATCGACGCGCTCGAACTGGGGCAGGAACGAAGCGACCTCGGCGGGATGGTGCCAGGTGAACTCGACCTCGAGCTCCTCGACCTCGGACGCGACGAGTGGGAGGGCGCCCTCGGCCGCCCGGTCGATGGCTCGACCGGCACCCTCGGCGACGGCCGCGGTCGACGCCGCCGGTGACAGGCAGAGGCCCGACATCCGGCCGATCGCGTCCTTCACGCTGACGACCTCGACGTGAGGAAACCGTCGGGACGCCGATTCACACATCGCCCGATCGCCCGTGACCAAGCCGATCGGAGCACCGTGGAAGGAGGCGGTTCGAGCGACGAGGTCGAGCTCGTCGACCGGTTCGCCGTCGAGACGGATCTCGTGGAACCCCGCTCCGTTCTTCGTGTGGTTCAACATCCCGATCTCGTGGGCCCCGGTGTGGAACCCGATGCAGAGGACGACGTCGAATTCGTCGAGATGGACGCCGTGGACCATGCCGAGCCGACGCGGACCCGCCCGCACGAGCTCGACCTGGTCCGGGAGTGCATCGGCGTCGAGGTTCTGACCGTGGTAGTGCGAGTCGGCGATCACGAGTCGTTCCGCGCCGCGCTCGAGCGCGACGTCGGCCACCGCGCGGACCTCGGCGGTCATCCACGCACAGGCCTGGGCGTAGCCGTCGCGATCGGGCAGGGTCTGCTCCCACGACACCACACCGCCGATCCCCTCGAGATCGGCCGACACGAAGACCTTCACCGCACCGCCGCGCAGATGCGTGAGAAGACCTCGTCGAGCGTGTCGGCGAGACCGAACACCTGCCCGTTGATGTGGCCGAGTCGGACGATGACCAGGTCGAGCGACGGCACCACGACGGTCCGCTGACGACCGCCACCCGACATGATGATCGCATCGTCGGGGACGCCCGGAACGATGCGATCGGCGTTGAGGTAGGCGAACCCGCCGTACGCGGATCGGTCACCCCAGGCGTGGCGTGCGGGCGTGCGGACGAAATCGGCGAACTCTTCGCTGAACAGCTGCTCGCCGCCCCAGGCACCTCGCTGGAGGTGCAACTGCCCGATCCGCGCCCAGTCGCGCGCCCGTCCGTAGTCGTGACCCGAGATGAGGAACTGTCCGAACGGGTCGGTCTCGAGGACCATCCCGGTCGCACCGATGCGGTTGAGCAGCGTCTCGTACGGCCAGGTGAGGAACTGCTGGACGTCGCCGCCGACCGCCCGGTCCCGCAGCAGGCCCATCGTGAGGATCGGATCGCAGTTGCGGTAGCGGCCGGCCGTTCCCGGTGGATCGTCGGCCGGCTTGTCGACGCAGAACGAGTGCGCATCGACACCGCCCGCGTACACGTAGATGTGATCGAGGAACCGCCCGTCGTCGTCGCGCTTGCGGGAGTGGTCCTCGGTGGCTCCGTAACTCCCGGTGAACGCGAGTCCGCTGGCCATGTTCAACAGATCGCGCGAGCGAACGTGGCGACGATCGTCGTCGGCCCAGTCGTCGAACAGACCGCTCTCGTCGAGGTCGACGAGTCCGGCCCGCTCGGCGACACCGAACAGTGTCGCAGCGATGGTCTTGCCCATCGACCACGACTCGAATCGGGTCTCGGCGTCGAACGGGTCCCGGTACCGCTCGGCGATCAGCTCTCCGCGGTGCAGGACGACCAGGGCGTTGGTCATCTGTTCGCGACGAGCGAACGCCAGCTCCTCGGCCTCGGCGAGCAACCCGACGTCGGCACCGGTGGCGCCGGGTTCGGCGGCGAGACCTTCGACGTCGAGTGGCGTCGCACCGCCGGACCGATCGTCACGTGGCACGGCGACCGGGGTGAAACGAGCCTCCTCGTCGGGGTCATCGACGACGGCGACGCCCTGGTCACCGAATCGGCGGGCGTGTGCCGTGACCCCGTCGAGGTGGAACGTCCACCGTTCGACGTCGGGATCGACCTCGATCTCCGGACGCAGCGACATCAGCGCTCCGGGGTCGCGATCGACGATGGCGGCGTGCACCGCCTCGTCGGACGCCGCCATCCAGTTGCAGCTCTCGAGGAACGTCCGGGCCGGATCACGTCCGGTGTGAACGGCTCCCGACGCGCAGACCTTGGTGGCCCACGACAGGCCGCACCGCATCGGGTCGTCCTGGGCGACGGGCATCACTCGACCACGTCGTAGACGCCGGTGGCGGAGTCGAACCGCACCGTGAACACCTCGTCGACGCCGCCCTGGTCGCCGGGACCGAAGGTCGCCGTGCCGTAGGCCGGCAGTTCGATCGTGCCGATGGCCTCGATGCCCTCCTGCAGCGACTCGTTCGTGGGGTTGGGCCCAGCGCCGTCGAAGGCGGCTTCGACGATCTCGGCCAGCCCACAGGCGAACAGCGCGGTGGTGAGATCGTTGACCTCGGCGTCGAGGTCGTAGACGACGCCGGCGTCGGTGCGGGCGACCAGATCGTCGACGCACTCGGCGGTGGCCGGATCGTCGGCCAGCCCGGGCTGGAGCGAGGTACCGACCGGGGAGATCGTGGCCGACAGCGCTCCGTCGACGAACTCCCAGGGCACCCCGGCGTCGGCGAACGCCCGCCCGGTGATCGCGGTGGCGAACATCCACTGGTCGGGTTCGAAGTTGAGTTCGAAGGCGTTGAAGAGCTCGAGCGCCACCCCGGAGGTGGTGATGACGACGTCGACGCCGGCGGCCTCGAGCCGCTCGTACGCGACCTCCTGGGTGCGTGCGGTCTCACCGAGGTCGTCGCCGCTGCCGCCGACGAGGACACCGACCGGTTCGTACCCGCGCTCTTCGAGCGCCGCGACGACGATCTCGTAGTTGGCCTCGTTCGCGTCGGCGGTCCCGGTCACACCGATCGTGGCGCCCTCGAACGCACCCGTCGCCTCCATCGCGTCGACGAAGTTGACGATCCGCAGCTCGGACCGGCCCGAGAGCGACGCGTACGGCGCGGTCGAGCGTTCGACTCGTTCGTCGGTCATCCCGAGCGGGACGAACGCCGCGGTGTCGTACTGCTCGGTGAAGCACAGCACCTGGTCGTCGCGGAGCCGGCCGACGACCATGAAGACCTCCTCGTCCTCGGCGAGCTCGATGCAGACCTGCGTGGCTTCGGCGTCGCCGACCGGGAGGAAGACCTTCTCGACGATCTCGAGCTGTCGCCCGGCGAGGCCGCCCGCATCGTTCACGCGCTCGAGCGACGCTCGGAACAGGTCGACCGAGGTGGTCACGCCGAAGTCGACACCGAGGTCGGCGAGCCGGTCCCAGTCGTAGTCGAGGACGCCGACGCGGATCGTGTCCTCGGTGATGCCCCGGAAGCTGTCGATCCGCTCGACGTCCTCGGCGGACTCCTCGTCGACGGGATCGTCGCCGGATGACTCGTCTCCGGTCGACTCGTCATCAGGTGACTCGTCGGTCTCGCCGTCGTCGTCGGAATCGGCGTCGTCCGACGGGGCGGGCTCGTCGTCGGTCGACGCGTCGTCGGACGCACTCTCGTCGCCGGCATCATCGTCCGCCGCGCCCTCGGGCGCGTCGGAGGCGGAGACCTCGGTCGACCCCGAGGAATCGTCCGAGGTGTCGTCGTCGGCATCATCGGACCCGCCACAGGCGGCCGCCACGAGCGCCGCAGCGGTGACACCGGCGAGTGCTCGACCGATCCGACCACGACCCGACGTCTTCCGCATCTGGAACACTGTGCCAGAATGCGGAACGACCGGCAAACGCCGCTCAGCCCCGTCGGCCGGCCCCGAGTTCGCCCCGCGGTCCGGCGACACGACCCAGGTGACACAGAGTTGGCCGACACGCCCCACGACCCCGAACGCGACGACGAATCGGATGGGCGTGAGGCCGCCGCAGCCGCCGATCTCGCCTCGACGATCCTCGACGAGGAGGCCGTGCGACGCGCCGACGAGGAGCGGCGGGCGACGACCACCGAGCTCGACGACGAGCAGCTCCCAGGGGTCGGCGCCGACGAGATCGCCCTCCGCGACGGACTGGCGCGCGGAGGCTTCTACACCTTCATGGTGCTCCTCGCCCTGAACTCGCTCGACGAGCTCGAAGGTGCCGCCATCAACGTGCTGGGCCCCGACATCGGCGAGACCTTCGACGTCTCCGACGGCACGATCACCTTCATCTCGGCGGCGTCGGTGGCGTTCTTCGTCCTCGGCGCCGGGCCGCTCGGCTACCTCGCCGACCGTCTCCGCCGAGGCCCGATCGTCGGCGTCGCCAGCCTTGCGTTCAGCGGCTTCGTCGCCCTGTCGGGGCTCGCGGTCAACGCATTCATGTTCTTCTGGACCCGCTTCTTCGCGGGGATCTCCAAGTCGAACACGATCACGGTCCACGCGACCCTCCTCGCCGACGCGTACCCCATCGGGATCCGGGGCCGGCTGTTCGCGCTCAACTCGGCGATCGGGCGCGTCTTCGCTGCCGCGAGCCCCGTCCTCGTCGGAGGGATCGCCGTGCTCGCCGGAGGCGACGACGGATGGCGGTGGGCCTACCTGGTGATGGCCGTGCCGGTCGCAGCGCTCGCCGTGTTGGCGTTCGCGATCCCCGAACCCGAGCGTGGCCGCTGGGAGAAGCAGGACGTGCTCGGCCACCCCGTCGAGCCAACCGCCACCCAGCCGCCCGACACCGAGCCGCCCGACACCGAGCCGCCCGACGAGTCCCCCGACGACGAGGCCGAGCAGGGAATCGACCAGGGCGGCGACCGGTCGATGCCCGACGAGATCCCGATCTCGGTCGGCGCGGCCTTCGCTCGGATCTGGCGGATCGACACCGTGCGGTTCATGACCATCGGGCTGGCGGCGATCGGCTTCGCACTGTTCCCCGCTGCGTCGATCTCGAACTTCTTCCTCGAGGAGGAGTTCGACCTCGACGCGTTCGAGCGCGGCCTCGCAGCAGCGCCGACCGGTCTGGTCATCGTGTTCTTCCTCCCGTTCATCGGTCGCCGCTTCGATCGCGCCTTCCGCGTCGCACCCGACCAGGCACTCCGGATCATCGGCGTCCTCATCGCACCCATCGGCATCCTCGTGCCGATCCAGTACGCGATGCCGAACGTCGTGCTGTTCGTCGTCGTCGCCACCGTCACCGGCACCTTGCTCGGCGCTGCGTTCGCGATGATCCAACCATCGATCCAGGGCGTGGTCCCGTACCGACTGCGCGGGATCGGCACGGCGATCATCACGTTCTTCATGTTCGCCATCGGCGGCGTCGGCGGCGCACTGGTGAGTGGATTCCTCCAGGACGAGTACGGCGAGCGCACGGCGATCACGCTGCTCACGCTCGTGCTCATGCCGCTCGGCGGTCTCTACATCGTGCGCGGCTCGCACCGGGTTCGCCACGACCTCGCCCTGGTCGTCGAGGACCTCCGCGAGGAGCAGCGCTTCGACGACCTGGTCGAGTCGGGCGACGACGTGCCGGTCGTGCAGGTCTCGAACGTCGACTTCAGCTACGGACGGGTGCAGGTGCTGTTCGACGTGTCGCTCGAGGTCCGGCGGGGCGAGACGCTCGCACTGCTCGGCACCAACGGAGCCGGTAAGTCCACAATCCTGAAGGTGATCGCGGGTCTCGAGACGCCGGAGCGCGGCGTGGTGCGGCTCGGCGGACGCAACGCCACGTTCGCCGGACCCGAGGTGCGCAGCCGACTGGGTGTCCAGATGCTCCCGGGAGGACAGGGCGTCTGGCCGAATCTCACGATCGGCGACAACCTCACCATGGGCGCGTTCCAGTACCGGTCGGATCCGGGCGACGTGGTCCGACGTCGGGACCGCGTGCTCGAGATGTTCCCGGCGCTCGCCGATCGGCTCGGCGAGCGGGCGGGGGATCTGTCCGGAGGGCAACAGCAGATGCTCGCCCTCGCACGCGTGATGTTGCACGAGCCCGAGGTGCTGATCATCGACGAGCTCAGTCTGGGTCTGGCGCCGGGGGTGGTGCAGAACCTCCTCGGCCACGTCGACACACTCCGGGCCGCCGGCCAGACGATGATCATCGTCGAGCAGTCGCTGAACGTGGCCCTCGCCGTCAGCGATCGGGCGATCTTCCTCGAGAAGGGCCAGGTGCGGTTCGAGGGATCGGCCGACGAGCTGGCCCGCCGCGACGACCTGGCCCGGGCGGTGTTCCTCGGACGCGAGGGCGGCTGATGTCCGCGACGACGCTGGTGGGGTCGTGGATCACACCGCAGATCGTGTTCTCCGGTGTGGTCAACGGCCTCGTCTTCGGGTTGTTGGCGATGGGCATCGTCCTGATCTACCGATCGACACGGGTGATCAACTTCGCTGTCGGCAACCTGGGCCTGCCCGGTGCGGCGCTGTTCGCGTTGATGGTGATCAACTGGAACTGGCCGTTCTGGTTGGCGCTCGCCGTGGTCGTCGTGATCGGCGGGCTGGTCGGCGGCGTCACCGAGATCGTCGTCGTCAAACGCCTCTTCGACCGCCCGCGCATCGTGCTGCTGATCGCGACGGTCGGCATCGCCGAGTTCTGGCGGGCGATCGTGGTCCTCACCTTCCCCGACGTCGAAGGAGACCAGGACCGCTTCCCGGTCGCGATCGGTCGCAGCTGGGACGACGTGTGGGGTGTTCGCATCGACGGCGGCGACCTGCAGATCATCGTGCTCGTGCCACTCATCGCGCTCGCGCTCGGCGCGCTGCTGACGTACACCACGATCGGCAAGGCGGTGTCCGCGTCGGCCGACAACCCGGCACTCAGTCGGCTGTCGGGAATCAACCC
>JBCCTP010000055.1:0-14520 GCA_039198505.1 Actinomycetota bacterium
CAGCATAAAAGACCAGATCAGCTTCCTCGACGGCCTTACTGTCAGAGGGTGTGGCCTCATAGGTGTGAGGGTCTTGGTCGGGGGGAATTAAACAGTTTAGCGCTACAGCGTTATCTGCGATTTGAGAAGTTAAATCGCAAATAACGCTGTAGGATGCGACGACATTAATCTGGGAGTCGTCCGCTACGTTAGCGGCTGTGTCAGATTCAGCGGCCCCGTCTGAACTGCTGGGTGTGGAACCACCGGTACAACCTGTAATACCAATCGCAAGTGCGATCGCACCCGCTAAGATGCCGTGATTTTGAACAAAATATCGTTGCATTGACATTCCTCTGTGAATAATGTTTTTCAAAAAATCGTCGAAAGCGTGGGAATCAACAACCACCCGCCCACGACTGCACTAGTCAGCTCAACAACAAATCTCACCCGAAAAAATTGATGCGAATCAGTCCGAAGTAGCTTTTCCGTGCGACCCGTACGTCGAGATCGTCGACCATGCACTGACCACCACCCGAGCGGTGCGCATGCGTCTGGATCTCGAGCGGCAGGTCGACGATCAGGTCCTCCTCGACTGCATCGACGTCGCCGAGCAGGCGCCGACGGGCGGGAACATGGGCAGTCGTCGGTGGATGATCATCCGGGATCAGTCGACGAAGGACCGTCTCGCCGAGCTCTACCTCGCCGCCGGCGGAAGCTGGGTGATCGAGACGGCCGATCGGTTGGAAGGCACCGATCATCCGAACGCTCGGATGATGCAAGGCGCCAAGCGGCTGGCGGAGAGCATCTCGTCGATGCCCGCACTGGTGATCCCGACCATCATCGGTCGACACGACGGAAGCGGCCGGCCCGGTCTCTTCGACTCGGTGATCCAGTCGGCATGGAGTTTCATGGTCGCGTTGCGCAGCCGCGGCCTCGGAACGGTGTGGACGACGATGTACCTCGGCCAGGCCGACGAGGTCGCAACGCTCCTCGAACTGCCCGACGACGTCACGCAGATCTGTCTGTTCCCCGTCGCATACACGAAGGGCGTCGACTTCTCGCCGTCGACCCGGCGGCTGCCCGCCCGGGACATCGCCTACTTCGACCGCTTCGGACACACGCGGCCGTCGGCCCAGGACCCCTTGCACGTGGAGGTGGTGGCCGAGACCGACGTGAAGGCGACACCCGAGGCCGTCGACGCGACGATCGCCGACTCACCGCTGGCCGGTCTGCGCGTCGGGATCGAGCAGATCCCCGGTGGCAGCAGGATCCGAGTGCACGCACCCGGCGGCGACGAGCCGTCAGGACGGCGCGCCGAACTCGAACGGCAGCTCGCCGAGGTCGTCGGAGCGCTGCCCCGCCGCACCTGAAGCCGGGACCGCTGGTTCAGTCGTGCGGGACGACCGCACCGCTCAGCGGATCCACTCCTGCGTCACGTTGGCCGTGGGAGCGATGAGACGCATTCGGTCGCCGAGACACTCGAGGATGAGCGGCTCGGGTGAGGCGAACCCGCCGGGTGCCAGATCACCGGCGATATCGGGGAAGTCGAACTCCTCGCCGGCGATGGTGGCGACGGCGGTGACCGACGGTTCGCCGCCGGACACGTTCCATCCGCCATCGATGCGATTCAGCGTCGCGTCCCAGGTGTACGAGAGGCGCAGCATCGTGTCGTTTCCGAGGTCGCCGGCGATCGAGACCGCGTCCCAGGACATCGTGCCGTTCGATGCGTCGACGAAGACCAGCGTGCCGGAGCCCCCGGTCGCCACGAACGACGTGTCCATGCCGGACGCCGCCATCGACGACTCGACCTGCGCCGCGTAGGCGTCGATGTCGAGCCGCCACGTGCCGGCCGTGCAGGCGCCAGTCGAGCCGGCGTCGCCAGCGGGATCGGAGCCGCTGTCGCCGGAGCCGGCTCCGTCACCGCCACCGCCACCGCCACCTCCACCGGAGGAACCTCCGCCGCCATCGCCCCCTGCCGCGGCATCATCCTCGGCGGGAACCGGGTCGTCCGTGCCGTCATCGGGTGTCGGATCGGGCCCGGGTTCGAACACACCGTCGCCGTCGGGATCGACCTCGGACCGATCGAACGTCCCGTCACCGTCGTCGTCGTACTCCCGGCGTTCGAACCGGCCGTCTGCGTCGTCGTCGGCCCAGCGCTCGTCGATCGTCCCATCCCCGTCGTTGTCCCACTCGATCCGGTCGAGGAACCCGTCACCGTCCTCGTCGTACTGCCGCTCGTCGACGATCCGATCACCGTCGCGGTCGTAGACCCGCTGCTCGGCAACGCCGTCGCCGTCGTCGTCGAGCCACACCTCCTCCAGGAGGCCGTCCCCGTCGCGGTCGAAATGGTGCTCGTCGGGGATGCCGTCGCCGTCGATGTCGCGGTACCGCTCGTCGGTGACGCCGTCGCCGTCGTTGTCGATGTCGAGCTGCTCGAACTCGCCATCGCCGTCGTCGTCCTGGAACGTCTGCTCGAAGTAGCCGTCGCCGTCTCGATCCCGCTGCACGGTCTCGCGTATGCCGTCGCCGTCGTCATCGAACTCCCGGCGGTCGAAGACTCCGTCGCCGTCGGTGTCGACCGAGCGCTCGTCCATCACGCCGTCGCCATCGCGATCGGAGCCGGCCCACTCGGGGTTGCCATCCCCGTCCGCATCGACCTCGGCGTACTCGAAGTAGCCGTCGCCGTCCCGATCCTCGGCGCGACGGTCGCCGACGCCGTCGCCGTCGGTGTCCCGCACCCGCCAGTCAGGCACGAGGTCGCCATCGGAGTCACCTTCGATGGTGTCGAATTCGCCGTCGCCGTCGGTGTCGAGCTGTGCCCGATCACCTCGGCCGTCGCCGTCGGTGTCGCGGATCCTCCGGTCGATGCGACCGTCGCCGTCCCGGTCGATCTCGATCATGTCGTAGTCACCGTCGCCGTCGGTGTCGAACTCCGCTGTCTCGCCGTAGCCGTCGCCATCGGTGTCGATCACACGTCGCTCGAAGACCCCGTCGCCGTCACGGTCCGTCAGCTCGACGTCAGCTCGCCCGTCACCGGTCTCGTCGGTCGTCACGCGGTCGACCACGCCGTCTCCGTCGAGGTCACGCTCCCACCGGTCGATCTGCCCGTCCCCGTCGGTGTCGATCTCCGTCGGCTCCGACGTGGGCGCGTCCGTGGCAGCGGGGCCAGCATCGGTCGGTGCGGGGGCCGCTGCATCGGTCGACACCGGCTCGGGCCCCTCGCGGCCATCCTCGATGGGCCCGACGGCGCCCTCGGTCGGTTCGGTCTCGTCGACGATCACCACGACCTCGGTCGAACCCGGAGAGTTCCGCCGATCGATGACACCGTCGTTGTTGTCATCGAGCTCCACCGTCTCCAACGATCCGTCGAGATCGCTGTCGTAGACCCACACGTCGACGGTGCCGTCGCCGTCGCTGTCCCGCTCGATCCGGTCGATCCGTCCGTCACCATCCGTGTCGAGGTCCCACTGATCGACCACGCCATCGCCATCGGTGTCGCGTTCGGACACCACGCCCTCGGCCGGCATCCGCAGCACGACGGCAGCCACGGTTGACGCCCGACGGAGTCCGGTCGCCTCCGTCGGGCCGTCGACTGCGAGCGACGGCGGCTGGCCGTCGAGATCGGACAGCGCGGTCGGTTCGTCGAGGGTCCCGTCGTCGTCCGCGTCGACCGCCCACACGTCGAACACCCCGTCGCCGTCGAGGTCGTCGAAGCGCCGGTCGACCGCACCGTCCCCGCCGAGGTCGATCTCGATCGTCTCCGGTCGGCCGTCCCCGTCCGCGTCGACGAGGGTCGACACCGGCGCAGCGGGCGGCAGGAGCTCGAGGAACGCCGTCGACGCCACGAACGCCTCCTCTGCACCCGCGATCGTCGCCCCCGCAACCGCGACCTCCGTGGCGAGCCCGTCGCCGTCTGTATCGATCGACCGACGTTCGTTCGCCCCCGTCCCCACGGTCCGGCTGTCCAGCGATCCGTCGGCATCGGAGTCGACGAACCGTGCAGCATCAGCGTCACCGCTGCCGATTACGACCTCGTCGAGACGCAGGTCGCCGTCACGATCGAGCGCGACCGCGCTCCGACCGTCAGCCAGCACCACGGTCAGCTGCCGCGGCCACGCGCCGACCGGGCGGACGGACGGGTCCGGCAGAAGGTCGCTCGTCTCGTCCTCGGTCGCGTCGCCGGGGACGTCGCCGTCGGCACTCCACGCACCGGCGAGCGACTCGTCGCCATCACCGCCGGACGCCGACTCGTCGGTCGAGCCATCGGTCCCGCCCTCCTCCACCGAGCTCTCGGTGGGACCGCCTCCCGCAGCGTCGTCGGAGTCGGTTCCGGTGCACCCGGCGAGAACGAGGAGACACATGACCACCCACGGCGCCCCGAAGCCGGACCTTCTCGTGGACCGCCGTCGAGCGGGCTCGGGGGCTCCGCGGCCGTCCCAGGCGCCGACCACCGTCGCACCATCGATCATCGCCATGTCCCTCGCCTCTCCGCCGGTCACTCGTGGTGGGGCGGATGGTCGCACAGAACTCCGCGACGCCGCTCGCCTTACTCGCGGCAGCGGTCGATGGGGCCCACCACCGGCCGGGATCGCCAGGTCCCGAGGGCGTCGTCGCTGACGCTGAGTGGGCCACGGCCGCGAACTACGGTGAGAGGTGATTCGGCAAGGGCGCCGGACTCGGCACCGACGAACGGGGGTTCGTGGGCCGGACATCACATGTGGGGGGAACACCAGTCATGACCGACACGATCGATCGGACCGACGCGGACGGGAACCGGATCCTCGATCACCTCATCGTTCGATTCGCCGGCGACTCCGGCGACGGGATGCAGCTCACCGGCGACCGCTTCACCTCGGTGAGCGCGTCCTTCGGCAACGACCTGTCGACCTTCCCCGACTTCCCGGCCGAGATCCGGGCACCGGCGGGCACCGTCAACGGCGTCTCGGCGTTCCAGGTCAACATCGCCGACCACGACATCACCACGCCGGGCGACGAGCCCAACGTGCTGGTGGCGATGAACCCAGCGGCACTCAAGGCCGACCTCGATCGGCTCCAGATGGGCGGCACGCTCATCGTGAACGAGGACTCGTTCTCCGAGCGCGACCTCGAGAAGGCCGGGTACGTCACCGACGAGGGACCCAACGGCGAGACGATCAACCCGCTCGACGACGGCTCACTCAGCGGCTACCGGGTTCTCCAGGTGCCGATGACGTCGCTCACCAAGCAGGTCTGCGAGCCGCTCGGGGTCAAGCCGCGCGATGCCGAACGGTCGAAGAACTTCTTCGCGCTCGGGCTCGTGTCGTGGATGTACACCCGTCCGCTCGAACCGACCATCGAGTGGATCGAGAAGAAGTTCGCGAAGAACGAGCAGGTCGTCGCGGCCAACAAGGCCGCCCTGCTCGCCGGCTTCAACTTCGGCGAGACCACCGAGGCGGTGGGACACCGGTACGAGGTCCGCCCCGCCACGCTGCCGCCCGGCGAGTACACGAGCATCACCGGCAACACCGCGCTCGCCTGGGGCCTCGTCGCCGCCGGCCAGCTGTCGAAACTGCCGGTCACGCTCGGGTCGTACCCGATCACCCCGGCGTCCGACATCCTCCACGAGCTGTCGAAGCACAAGCACTTCGGCATCCGCACCGTGCAGGCCGAGGACGAGATCGCCGCCGTCGGCGTGGCGCTCGGTGCGGCGTTCGCCGGCCCCCTCGGGGTGACCACCACGAGCGGCCCGGGCGTGGCGCTCAAGAGCGAGACGATCTCGCTCGGCGTCGCCATCGAGCTGCCGATGCTGGTGATCGACATCCAGCGCGGTGGACCGTCGACCGGGCTGCCGACCAAGACCGAGGCGTCCGACCTGAACATGGCCCTCAACGGCCGTCACGGCGAGTCGCCGCTGCCGATCGTGGCGTCGTATTCACCCGCACAGTGCTTCCACGCGGCCATCGAGGCGGCCCGCATCGCACTGAAGTACCGCACCCCGGTGATCCTGCTGTCCGACGGCTACCTCGCCAACGGATCCGAACCGTGGAACCTGCCCGACGTCGACTCGCTGCCCGACATCTCGGTCCCGTTCGCCACCGAGTTCAACCACACCGACGCCGAGGGCAACGACGAGTTCTGGCCGTACCTGCGCGACGAGAACCTCGCCCGACCGTGGGCCATCCCGGGCACCCCGGGTCTCATGCACCGGGTCGGCGGCCTCGAGAAGAAGGACGGCACGGGCAACATCGACTACACGCCCGAGAACCACGAGCGGATGACCGAGCTGCGCGAGGCCAAGGTGGCCAAGGTCGCTCAGGACATCCCACCCACCGTCGTCGAGG
Source organism: Actinomycetota bacterium (assembly GCA_039198505.1). Taxonomy (GTDB): domain Bacteria; phylum Actinomycetota; class Acidimicrobiia; order Acidimicrobiales; family Ilumatobacteraceae; genus Ilumatobacter_A. The sequence continues at coordinate 6,300 of JBCCTP010000055.1, forward strand.
GCGACGACGACGCCGACGTCCTCGTGCTCGGCTGGGGGTCGACGTGGGCCGCCATCGACGCAGCGGTCCAGCGCCGCCGCCGGGCGGGTGTGAAGGTGGCGAAGGCGCACATCATGCACCTCAACCCGCTGCCGCCCGACCTCGAGGGAATCCTCCGCCGCTACCCGCGGGTCATCCTCCCCGAGCTCAACCGGGGCCAACTCGCGCACCACCTGCGCGGGAAGTTCCTCATCGACATCACGCCCCTGTCCAAGGTGCAGGGGCTCCCCTTCAAGTCCCGAGAGATCGAGGCGGCGATCGACGACGCCGTCGCAAGTCTGCAGAGCGAGCAGAACGGAGCTGCGTCATGACCACCGCACAGGTCGCCGTCACCACGAAGAAGGACTGGTCGAGCGACCAGGAGGTCCGGTGGTGTCCCGGCTGCGGCGACTACGGCATCCTGCTCGCGGTCCAGCAGCTCATGCCCGACCTCGGCGTGTCACCCGAGAACACGGTGTTCGTGTCGGGCATCGGTTGCTCCAGCCGTTTCCCGTACTACATGAACACCTACGGGATGCACTCGATCCACGGCCGTGCGCCCGCCATCGCCACCGGAGTGGCCACCGCACGGCCCGATCTCGACGTGTGGGTCATCACCGGCGACGGCGACGGCTTGTCGATCGGCGGCAACCACCTCATCCACGCGCTCCGCCGCAACGTGAACCTCAACATCCTGCTGTTCAACAACCGGATCTACGGGCTCACCAAGGGCCAGTACTCCCCCACCTCCGAGGTCGGCAAGGTCACGAAGTCCACGCCGATGGGCTCGATCGACGCTCCGTTCAACCCGCTCTCGGTGGCGCTCGGCGCCGAGGCCACGTTCGTGGCCCGCACCCACGATCTCGACCGCAAGCACATGATGGAGACGTTCCGTCGAGCACACGAGCATCGCGGTGCGTCGTTCGTCGAGATCTACCAGAACTGCAACGTCTTCAACGACGGACAGTTCAACGACGTCACCAAGAAGAACGTGCGCGACGAGATGATGATCGACCTCGTCCACGGCGAGCCGATCCTGTTCGGCGCCGAACGGCAACGCGGCGTGATGCAGGGTGCCGACGGCTTCCTGAAGCTCGTCGAAGTCGCCGACGTCGGACTCGACAACATCCTCGTCCACGACGAGACCAACGAGTTCCCGTCGCTCGCGTTCGCGCTCGCCCGACTCGCCAACGACGACCAGTCACCCACTCCGTTCGGCGTGTTCCGGTCGGTCGACCGTCCCGAGTACTCCCAGCTCGTGAGCGATCAACTCGTCGATGCCAGCGACCAGCGGGGCCCCGGCGACCTCAACGCCTTGCTCCGATCGAACGGCACCTGGCAGGTCAACTGACGTCGACCGGCACCCGGCCGTCGGCGGCTCAAGCGATCCGCTCGCCCGTCGTCGGATCGAACACACACCACCGGTCGACCACCAGGTCGATGATCTGACCGGGCGAAGGTGTCGCCTCGACGCCCGCGCCGGCGTACAGACGAGAGCGTCCCCACCGACACATCACCGGCAACTCGGTGCCCGGGATCTGACGCTCGAAGGTGACCCGGAGCGCGTGGTCACCGCCGGCGGGACCCGAGGCGACGACATCGAGCGCGGGCTCGCTGCGAGCGACTGAACCGCGGGCACCCGCCCTCGCGGTCGAGGTCGTCTCACCGGCGACGGTTCGGAGGTCCCCCGGCCGGATGCCGACCGCGACCTCGTGGCCGCGGTGCTCAGCGAGGACCGGCGACCAGGCCCGCAGTCGGAGGAAGTGATCGGCGACGCTCGAGGACGACCCGGAGGGGTCGGGCGTCGCTCGGAGCCAGAAACCGGACCCGTCGGGCACCACGGTGGCGTTCGTCGTCCAGATCGGTCCGGTGGTGGTGGCGACGGTCAACGACGACGGTTCACGGTGGACCTCGGCCGGTGTGCCGACCTGGAGCACGGTCGACGTGCCGCCGACGCGATCCTCGAGGTCGGACACCCCGGGTGTGGTCGAGTCGATCCGGCCGAGAACGACCACCAGGTCGGCCAGTGCGACGACGTCGTCGGGATCGTTGGTGGCGAGCAGCGTCGTCACGCCGTAGGAGCGCTGCAGCATCCGGATCTCGGAGCGCATCCGCCGGCGGAGGTGGGCGTCGAGCGACGCGAACGGCTCGTCGAGGAGCATCAGCGTCGGCGTGCGGATGAGCACGCGCGCGATCTGCACCATCTGTTGCTCGCCGCGCGACATCTCGCCGGGCCGTGACGACATGAGATGGCCGATCCGGAGGGCATCTGCCTCCGCTCCGACACGACGACGGATCGACTCCTGCTCCTCGCGTCGGATCTCGAGGGGAAACCCGACGTTGCCCCGCCCGGTCCTCCGAGGCAGCAGCGCAGGCTCCTGGAACACCATCCCGATGTCGCGTTGGCCCGTCGGGAGCTCCGAGATGTCGACCCCACCGCTCAGCAGTCGGCCGCGACGGATGTTCGCGAGTCCGGCGACGGCTCGCAGGAGCGTCGACTTGCCGGTGCCCGAGGGACCGACCACGGCGACGAGCGAACCGTGGGGAACGGTGAGATCGAGATCGGTGAGCACGGGGTCCCGATCGAGGGCGATCTCGACACCGTCGAGGCGGAGTGACGCCATGCGTCCGATCATCGCGCCCCGTGCTCAGCCGGCCGAGTCGACGCCGAGGATCCATCCCTCCTCGGCGACCGCAGCGGTCGCGACGTCGTCGGGGAGGTCGGGGGCGAACCACCGGGCGAGCTCACCGTCGAGGTCCCGCTGGCGGAGCACGTCGGCCGTCTCGGCGACCTGACGTTCGTCGCGCACGCGGCCGTCATCGGCGCCAGCACCCTGGACGAACAGGCTCGGCCAGCACTCGGCCACGGTCACCCGGCCCGACGGTCGATCGAAGCCGGTGGTGAACGGCCAGACGCCGACGATCACGTCGCGGGACTCGAGCCGTCGGCGCAACCGCTCGAGCGCAACGATCGCCAGCAACGACTGACTCGCCACGCTTCCGACGCCGAGGAGCTGCCAGCACGAGAACGGCCGGCGACCCGCCGATCGGAGCGCGCGCTCGCAGGCACGCCACTCGGGGATCCGCTCGGTCGGGTGCGGCGGTTTCGTGCTGGTCAGCGTGTCGGTGCGCATCGCCGGCGGGCACCCCCAGAACGGCCCCGGCCGCCCGGCGATCCGCCGGTTCCACTCGCTGGCGACCGCGAACCGGTTGTTGCGGTTGCGTTCGTCGTCGACGATCGACTCCGACAGTTCGGTCCATAGCCGCCGCCACGGAGGTGTGCCGCCCGCGCCGGTCGTCCCGAGACCGAGTGCCTCGGACGTTCCGCTCGGGAATCCGACCGACGCATCGATCGTGACGAGCGTCCGACCCGGCGATGCCACCACCAGGTCGGCGAGCAGGTCGACGGCGGCCCGACGCGTCGGGGGATTCCATGTGGCGGCCTCCCCCCGATCGAGGCTCGAGTCGCCCGCACCGACGCAGGCGACCCAGATCGAGTCACGCCCGGTCGCGGGAGCCGATCGGGCGCTCCAGTCGACGACGATGATCCGGTCGAACATCGCGGCCCGCTCGGTCACCCGGCGGAACCTAGTGTCGGCGCCGTGAGCGCTCTGGACGCAACGACACGGCCCGAGGCCACGTCCCCGATCAGGTTCGACACCGTGCGCGTGGCCCGTCCCGCACCGATCGGCGAGTCGGCACTCGGCCTGACGTCGGCGATCGCCAAGACCGCGGTCGAGGGCACCGAGCTCCACCTCGGCCCGATCAACCTGGCCGGCGACGACCAGGCCGACCGCACCGTGCACGGAGGTCCCGACAAGGCGGTGTATGCACACCCCGCCGAACATCTCGCCGCATGGGCGACCGATCTCGAGGAACCCGAACTGACCAGCACCGGCTCGGCGCCGTTCGGCGAGAACCTGTCGACCTTCGGAGCCACCGAGACCACCGCGCACATCGGCGACCTCTGGCACTGGGGTGACGCGGTACTCGAGATCTGCCAGCCCCGATGGCCGTGCCAGAAGCTGACCGTGCACCGAGCCAGCGCCCGCGTCGGCCCCCTCATGCGATCGTCGGGCCGCACGGGGTGGTACCTCCGCGTTCTCCGGCCCGGCACGGTCCCGACCTCGGGCACGATCGACGTGGAGCCCCACTCCGCGGGCGTCTCCGTGTTCGACGCACATCGGGCGATGCTCGACCGACGGCTCGACGATCGAGACCTCGTGGAACGTGTCGCGGGGCTCGGCGGGACGTTGGCCGCCGAGTGGCGGATGCCCCTCCTCGAACGCCTGGCCGACGCGGTCGCCTGACGCGCGGACGCCACGCCTGACCTCAGAGCAGTTCGGCGATCAGCTCGACCACGGCGTCGCCGTACTTCTCGAGCTTCGCCGGCCCGACGCCCGAGATCCTCGACAACTCGGCGCGCGTGGTGGGCGCGGTTCGGGCGATCGCGGCGAGGGTCTTGTTGTCGAACACGACGTAGGCGGGCTTGCCCTCGGCCAGCTGTGTTCTGAGACCCCGGAGCCGCTCGAACCGCTCGGTCGCCTCGGTATCGAGGTCGGCGGTCGGATCACTCGATGACGCGCCGCGACGACCACCGCCCGTTCGGCGCGCCGGTTCGGGCGTGTGTGCGAGGACCTCGGGCCGATCGTCGGCCTCGGGTTCAGTGGTCAACTCGGCGACGAACGGACTCGGCTGCGGACCGGTGGTGACCGTGATCGAACCACTCGTGCGGGTGATGGCGACGTGGAACAGGCGCCGCTCCTCCTCGACGTCGTCGGCCAATCGGTGCGGGTACTGCTCGGCGTCGGCGAAGTGGGCGACGACGTGCGGCCACTCCTGGCCCTTGACCCGGTGGACCGTGGCGAGTGCGACGCCGTCCCGGCCGGCACCGTCGTCGCGACGCCGGCCCCCCGAGCTCAGCCGACCGAGCAGCCACGACTCGAACGTCTCGACGTCGTCGTGCAGTGCCGCCAGCTGGGACATGGCGGTGAGATCGTCGCCCTGCGCCCCACGGTTCATCCCGCGTCGCGTGGCATCGAGGGTCGCGACCGAGCCCGCGAGCCCGATCTCGTCGACCAGGAGGAAGAGCAGATCGGACGTGGGTGCTCCGTCGGCCACCGCCTTCTGCAGCTTCTGGATGTCTGCCGCGAACTCCTCGAGCCGAGTGGCGTCGGACTCGTTGCGCAACCGGCCGGCGAGCCGGAAGAGCCCGACGACGTCGGTCTGCTCGGCGATCCAGTCGCCGACGCGAGGATGGAACGACCGAGAGGGCCGACGCAGCGCCTCGCGGAGATCGTCGGACGCGAGGCGTCGTTCGGTGGCGCACGCGAGCCGGAGCCACGACAGCACGGCCCGCACCGACGTGCGCTCGACGAACTCGGTGCCCACTCCTCCCGAGACGGGAACGCCGGCGTCGACCAGCGCCACCTGGACCGGAGCGAGCGTGGCGTTGACCCGGCTGAGAACGGCGACGTCGCGGGGTCGCGCTCCACCGTCGATGGCCGAGCGAACCGCCGTGACCGTGGCGCTCACCGGATCGACTGCGGTGTCGATGCGCAGGCCGTTGCGGGCCGCCGACGCCGCACGGATGGTCTTGGGCACCCGGCGTCGATTCCGGCGCAGCAGCCGGTCGGCGGCGTCGACCACGTCACCGGGGCAGCGGTAGTTGACCTCGAGCGGATGTGCGCCGGCCGAGGGGAACAACTCGCCGAACTCGATGAGCCAGGCCGGATCGGCGCCGTTGTAGCCGTAGATGGTCTGGTCGTCGTCGCCGACGCCGAACACGGCTCCGCTGGGCGCCGCGAGGAGACGGATGAGCAGGAGGTGGGCCGGCGTGAGGTCTTGGAACTCGTCGACCAACATGACCCGACACACGCGCTGTGCGGCTCGACGGGCGACGGGATCGGACAGCAGGACGCCGAGTGCCCGGTGGATCTGGTCGTCGAAGTCGACGGCGCCGCGACGATCGAGCCGCTCGACGTAGTGCGGCCACACGTCGGCGAACCCGTCGACCTCGCCGCCGTAGCGCTCCTCGACCTCGTCGGGTGCGACGAGTCCCAACCGAACGAGCGACAGCGCTTCGATCCACGGAGCGACCGGATCGGCGTTCCGCCGTCGGGGGAACCGGACCAGGTCGCCGAGGATGCGACGGACCTCGGGTTCGTCGATGGTGGCGAAGCGCCGAGGTTGAGGAGCGAACGGGGTCGAGCCGTTGACGATGGCCAGTGCGAGCGCGTTGAGTGTGCGCACCTGGAGTCCGGGCAGGTCGGTCGTTCGCTCGGACATCTCGATCTGCGCCCGCTTGTTGAAGGCGACGAGCGTGAGCGCAGAGGGCGGCAGGTTCCACTGCGTGAGGAGGTGACGGGCGCGCTCGGTGAGCACGCGGGTCTTGCCCGATCCGGCCGGCGCGATGATCCGCGCTGCTCCGCCGTCGTGGGTGACGGCGGCGAGCTGGTCGGGCGCGAGCTCGGCCTCGGTCCGGTTGTCGATGGGTGCGACGAGCTGGCCGTGCTCGACGGCAGCCGCTCCGAGGACGGGCACGCCGTCGATCGGTTCGATGTAGCCGACCGGTCCTCCGTCGAGCCAGGCAGTCCGCCCGTCGCGAAGGACGACGTCGCCCTCGTGGCCGCTCGCCGGGTCGACAGCCGCAAGACCGCGGTGCACCGCCTGGTCGAGCAGCGACCACGTCGGCGTGGCACGGCGGAGGTCGAGCGCGTTGGACCAGACGAGGTGGAAGAGCTCGTCGCCGTGGAACTCGAACCGGGCGCCCACGCGATGCGGCGGTGCGTCGGTGGCCAGCATCGGGCGCCGCGCGAGCACGCCGTCGAGTTCGATGACGAGGCGTGTGCGGGACGCCGCCGCCGAACGGAGCGTGGTCAAGATCTCGGCGGGCCGCGCCACGGCGTCGGCATCGACTCGAAGTCGTTCGGCGTGGCGCCAGGGATCGGGGACCTCGGTGCCCGGCTCGACGACCGCGTGTCGCCCGAGTCGATCGGGCCCCGCCGCGGCGACGGCGAGACCCGTCGGCGGATCGTCGACGATGTCGGGGACGGCAACCGGGCGGCGGCTCGGTGACCCGCGGCCGGGGCGGCTCGACTGCCGGGCCGCGGCGCGTTCGTCGGTCGGCGGAAACGGCGGCTCGTCGTCGAATCCCGGCGGGTGAGGGGGCGGAGGCGGAGGCGGAGGCGGGGCCCCGTCGGTCGTTGCGAGCGGCAGCCGAGGGGCGGATCGGTCGGGCATCGCGCCGTCGGACGGTGCGGCCGCGGCCGCCTCGACACCATCGTGTTCGGACCAGCACCGGCGCACATCGGCCGGCGCGTCGTGCGATCCTCCGCAGTACGCACAGGAGATCGCCACGCCGCTCGACCCTACCCCGGCGCTGACGTCGGACCAAACAGGTGTTCGATCCGACGCGCAAGGGGTGGCTGGCCGCCTGCGGTGTGCTCGGAGGCGCAGGTACAGGGACCGTCCCCCACCAGCGGTGAGCGCGTCATCGCGCTCGTGCCCGCTACCTCTTCCGAACCTCCGCACACCGCAGGCGGCGAGGGACGAACAGTAGGGATGAACCCCTGTGAAACGAAAGAGGACAACCGTGTGAATATCCCCGTCGTTCCTGTGAGGAACCATGGTGGACGGCGTCGTGGAGACGCTCGATCCCCACAGAGCGCGGCCACTCGTCCACAGCTCGATGTGGACGACGTCGGAAAGGTCCTGGTCAGGCTGGTGCCAGTTGCACCGGGATCCCGTTGAGCACCGCCGTTCCCGACAGTGGATCCATCGCCTCGTCGTCGGCGAGCACGTTGGAGTTCACCCCGGCGTGCTCGGCGGCGACACGCATCTGCGTGCCCGGGAGGTCGTGACCCCAGCCGTGCGGCAGGCTCACGACGCCGGGTCGGATGTCATCGGTGACCTCGACGGGCGCGACGACCGACCCGACACGCGAGGTGATCCGGGCGGGTGCGCCGTCGGCGAGACCGAGATCGTCGGCGTCGTCGGGATGGACCTGGAGTGTGCACCGAGGCCGCCCCTTCACCAGGACCCGCACGTTGTGCATCCACGAGTTGTTGCTCCGCAGGTGACGCCGCCCCACGAGAACATGACCCTGATCGGCGAACCGAGGGATCGAGTCGGCCAGGCGGGCGAGGTCGTCGATCAGCACGGGGGCCGCCATCTCGATGCGCCCCGACGGCGTGCGCAACAC
>JBCCTP010000056.1:0-14371 GCA_039198505.1 Actinomycetota bacterium
CCCGAGTGTCGTCGCGACGACCGGACTCAGCAGACCGAGGAAGCTGACCGCTGCGACAGGGAGTTGCTGGATCCCCCGGAACCAATTGGCGTACGCAAGTCCGGTCCCGATGACCGCCAGCCAGGCGAGTCCGGCGAGATTCGTTCCCGTCCACGTGGCCGGGACGCCTTCGACGAGCACCGCGACGGGAAGCAGTGCGAGGCCGCCCACGGTGAGCTGCCAACCGGTGAACGAGACGAGGTCGACGGGTCGGCCCCAGCGTTTCGTGAGCACGACGCCGGCTGCCATCGACACGGTGCCTGCGATCGCCGCTCCGACACCGATGGGGTCGAGCGCCGCGTCGGGGCCGAGCACGAGCATCGCCACCCCGACGACGCCCAGCCCGCCTGCGATGACGACGCGCGTCGTTATCCGCTCGCCGATCAGGAGCGCGGCGAGGCCCGCAGCGACGAGCGGCTGGAGCGCCCCGGCGGTCGCCGCGACCCCTCCGGGCAGGCGGAACGCAGCGACGAACAGCAGCGCGAAGAACGCTCCGATGTTGAGGATCCCGAGGACCCCGCTGCGCCACCACCAGCCGCCGGTCGGCAGACGCCGGGTCCACAGGAGGAACACGAGCCCGACGGGGAGCGCCCGGGCGGTGGCGGCGAACAACGGCCGGCCATCGGGGAGGAACTCCGTCGCCACGAGGTAGGTCGTGCCCCATGCCATCGGCGTCAGAGCGGTTCGGAGGAGCGGCCCCCACAGATCTCTTGACATGAAGAGACATTCTGGTGGATTTTCTCTCGATGTCAAGAGAAAATCTCTCCATGTCGAGAGACGAGATCGCACGTGAGACGACAGGGCACCGCGCAACGGACGGCACGGCGGGTCGGAGGGACCGCGTCGACGAGATCGTCGACCAGTGGACGGCCGAGCGACCCGACGTCGACGTGTCGGCGATGGCGATCATCGGCCGGATCAGCCGACTCGAGCGCCTGATCCGACCTCGGCTCGAGGAGGTCTTCCAGCAGCACGAGCTCGAGTCGTGGGAGTTCGACGTCCTCGCCACGCTCCGCCGGACCGGCACACCACACGAACTCACGCCCGGCCAGCTGCTCGACTCGACCATGGTCACGTCCGGAGCGATGACCAACCGACTCGATCGGCTCGAGTCGCGCGGGTTCGTCTCACGTCGCCGCAGCCCGACCGACGGTCGTCAGGTCCTCGTCTCGCTGACCGACGCGGGGAAGGATGTCGTCGACGCAGCGCTGGTCGACCACGCCGCGAACGAGCTCCGTCTGATCGAGTCGCTCGGCGCCGAGCAGCGAGTCGCCCTCGTCGACCTCCTGCGGACCCTGGTCGACGGCATCGACCGAGCCGCGGAGCGCTAGGCGGACACCGTCACCGGAGTGCCGAGCGGGAGGAGGGAGGCGAGCGTCTCGATGGTCTCGTTGTCGACCCGGACGCACCCGTGACTCGCTGCCGTCCCCAGGAGGTCGGGGGCGTTGGTGCCGTGGATCCCGATCACGCCGTCGCCTCCCGCGAACTCGGTGTACACGTCGCTGAATCCGGACAGTCCGAATGCGAAGGGCCCGTAGGTCCCGTCCGGGGACTCGGGTTGCAGGAGCTCGGCGAGGAAGAACTCACCGTGCGGGGTGGGCGCGACCTCACGCCCCACGGCGATCTCGGCGACGACGATCGGTTCGTCGTTCTCGAACACGGTCATCTCGAACTCCGACGTCGACACCTCGACGGAGTACGGGTTCCGGAACAGGTCGACGTCGGCCGCACGGACCCACGCCGTCGAACCGTTCGGTCGCACCGGGAGATGGACCTCGACCCACTCGGCTCGCTCGGCGGCACCCGGGTCGACCGCCGCGAGGACCAGGGGCCCGCCGCGGGGTGTCGGGTTCGCGAGTTCGACGACGCTCGACGCACCACCCTCGGGCGCGTCGTACGCGACGAGCACGTCGTCGGCCGCTCGAACGACCACCGACTCGCCGAGGGCGAGCGGGTCGACCCAGTCGAACTCGATCGCGACCGAAGGCATGCCGGCGGTTCCATCCAGGCCGGCGGCCGACCGAGGCTCCTCGTCACCGGACGGATCGTCCAGCTCGGCTCGACCGGAGTCGCCGGCCGACGCTGTCGCCGTCGCCGCCGAGGCCAATGCCGCGGGCGCAGCGGCATCCGGGCCGTCCGGAGCGTCGGGCGCGCATCCGGCGAGGACGCCGACACACAGACAGACGCCGATGCGCCGCAGCGGGCTCACGGGCGGTGGAGCGAGGTCAGCCCGTGAAGTCGGGCTCGGCCGACACCGGAGGATCGACGGGCGCCTCGGGCGGCGGTTCCGACTCTCCCGGTTGCGTCGTCGTGGTCTCGGTCTCGGGAACCGTCGTCTCCGGCGCCCCGGGCACGGTGGTCTCGGGAACCGTGGTCTCGGGGACGGTCGTCTCGGGAACCGTGGTCTCCGGCGGATCGGTCGGCGGCGGGGCCGTCTGCTCGCAGTCGAGTTCGACGGTGAGGCCACCGCTCGAGCGCCCGTCCTGCCCGAACTCGAGCTCGACCGTGATCGTGTCGCCGAGGACCACCGGACCCGTTCCGCTGATCACGTTGCCCGGCGACCCCTCGACGTCGTCGAGACGGGTCGAGGTCCCGCCACTGCTCACGATGAGGTCGTTGCCCGGATGAACCGACGAGTTGTTCTCGGCTCGGAGGGTCGCGAGGCACTCGGCGCCGACGAACTCGTCGGCCACCGGCTGTTCGGTGAGCACGATCACCTCGCCGACGTTCCCACCGACCGCGCCGTCGATGTCGATCACGATGTCGTTCGCACTCGCCGACGAGTTCAGACCGACAATCGCAACGACCGTTGCGCCTGCTGCTGCGACGACCGCAGCGGTGCGACGTCTCCTCATGACGGATTCTCCCCTGTTCGGAACGATGCCACTCGAGCCGGATCCGGGTCACCGGAACCGTGCTGGCGCGGACCCTACACGACCGCCGGGAGGCTGGATCGCTCCCTCGTGACGGCCGAACGGCGCACCCACCGGATCAATCGGACGTGTCGGACGCTGCCCGCTCCGCCGGCGCCGGAGCACTGTGTTCGCGACTCTCACCGGGACCTGTGCCGTGGTCGTGGCATCCGTCGGGGACCGCACCGGGATCTCGTACGTCGGCCACCGCCGCCCAGAGATCGGTCGCCGACACCGGTCCGACGAAGCTGCGCTGCATCACGCCGTCGGCGTCGACGATCACGATCGAGGGAACCGCCTCGATGCGGTACCTCTCGTGGAGGCGTCGGTCGGCGTTGAACTCGACCTCGGCGACGGCGACCTCGTCGGACTCGAGCACCTTCGCCTTCTCGGCGACCGACGCACAGGTGGAACAGGTCGCCGACGTGAACACGGCGACGAGCCACGGTGCGTCGGGTCGCACGAAGTCGGAACGATCGAGCTGCTCGGGAACCGCGAAGGTCCGCTGCGTCGGAGCATCGGTCGATCGCCGCCGCCGGAGCACCGCCGACACGCCGACCGCCAGGATCACGATGGCGATGGCGACGACGACCTGGGTCACGTCGTCAGCCTACGGACAACCGGTGTCGGACACCGTTCGTCCGGCGGCGGTCTCCGACCGGTCCGGCTCAGTTGGCCGGGAGGAGCCAGCTCGCCGACCGTCCGTCGAGTCCGTTGCCGCGCGGCAGGAGCCGCTCGATGAACACACGGTTCGACGTCTGGATGATGAGCTCCTGGCCGATGACGTCGGGATCGGTGAGGTCGATCGTGAACGTCTCCCCCGGCGGAGCGGTGAGACCCGTCAGCGACGGGACCGGCGTCGGACCGGCCGGACCGACGGCGCTGACGTCGATCGTGGCCGGAGCCTGATCGATGTTCCACACGACGAGCGCCTCCGGCGTCGCGTTCCGCGGACCGATACCCATGTGCCACGTGGTGGCGACGAAACCGTCGAGACGCGGCGGAGCCCCGAGGTTGATCGAGGTGGCGATCGACGAGTCGGTCGGCACGGTCATGATCCGCTCGACCACGATCGACGGCTGGGCGAGCGTCGAGAAGACCGCCGCGTGTGGACCATCGGGGATCACCCCGCCGGACCCGAACACGCTGTCGAACGCACCGTCGTCGTCGGTCGACGCGTCGTCGCCCTCGTCGGCGGTGAACGTGGCCCCGTCGTCGGCGTACGGGTCGAAGATGACCACCCGACGCGGCGGCACGGGGATCGGATCGAGGTCCTCGACGCCGGAGCCGATGGGGAGCCCGCCGAAGAACACCGTGACCTCGACGTCGTCGTCGGTCGGGTTGTAGATCGAGTACGTCTCGCTGATGCCGTCCTGTCGTTCCCCCAACGCGAACCACCACTGGTCGCGCAGCGCAGGGGCCGCGAGCGACACGTCGTACCCGAGGCGACCTCCTCCGACATAGTGCTGGGCCCGCCCCACCACCAGCCGACCCGCGTTGACCTCGATCGACGTGGCGATGACGGGCTCGTCGCGGGCTCCGAGCTCGGCGATCGGGATGACCCGGACCGACCGCGGCGGCACGATGAAGCCGCGGAACTGACCTGGCTGTGCCTCGCGTTCTGCCGTCGAGAAACGCAGAGATGCACGGACCGTCTCCTCGAACGGGTTGGTCAGCACGAGCGTCTCGGTACTGCCGCCCAGCGTGAAACCGTCGGCCAGGTACCACGTCTCGGAGGTGTCGTTCGCGCACGCGGCCACCGACTCGCCCGCCGGGTGGACGGCGCGCTGCTCGACCAGGCCCCCGCCACCCTCGATCTCGAACACGACGCTCGCGAACGGCACCGGGTCGGTGAGTGTGGCCCCGACGTCGATGCGCGTCTGCGACCACGCATCGACCGTGAACGATCGCTCGCTCGCGACGCCGTCGGGCGTGAGGATCGTGTAGCGGCCGGCGAGCTGCGACCCGTCGCGGTTGGACACCACCACGTCACCGCCGACACCTGCCTCACCCGTGGCCGGCACGCCCGGACAGAACCAGCTCCCGGTCAGCGAACCGGACACACCGACGGCGGGCATCCACGTTCCACGCTCCTCGGCGAACACGGGCGTGGTCGGCTCGACGCTCTCGCGGCCGACCACCACGATCGCAGCGAGCGCCGCGATGATCACCACGATCGCCGGGAGGGCACGGCGCGTCATCGCGTCTCCTCCCCCGATGTCTCCGACGCGCCCGATGCGCCCGGTGCACGGGTCGACTCGGACCGGACCTCGGTCGTCGCCTCGGGCACCGGCCCACGGACGTCGGAGCCACCCCCGGTCTCGACCAGAGCGTCCACCTCGACACCGGGGCCGGCGTCGTGCGCCTCGTGCGCCTCGGCGGTCACGGACGCTCCCGGATCTCCGTCGTCATCGTCGAGGTCGGGACGCTCGACCGCTCCGGTCACGTCCATCCCCGGGTCGAAGGCGGCGGCGTCGCCCGACGGCGCGGCGGTCGCGTCGTCGAGGCGGATCAAGGTCTCGTCGGCGAGGGCCACGGTGCGCGCTCGACCGCTGGGCACGGCCACTCTCACCGCTCCGAACAGGGCCAGCAGCCAGAGGGCGAGCTGCAGGGCGACCAGCGTCCGGCGCCCGGTTCCGGTCTGGTACTCGAGGACCGCCGTGCCGCCCTGCTCGACGTCGAAGGCGATGCTCGCACCGAACGCCCGCCGCGGCGCGAGCTCGCTCCCGTCGACCGTGAGGGTCCACCCCTCGTCGAACGGGACGGCGAGGTGGAGCACCCCTGCGTCGATCTCGTCGGTGGTCGGGTCGAGATGATCGGCGCCCACGAACGCCGGCTCGGCGTCGGTGAGATCGGCCCGCACCAGCGGCGCGTTCCCGGCCAGACGCGTCGTCTCGGCGGCGTCACCGGACAGGAGGGCCTGCGACGGGATCCACGCCGTGTTCTCGAAGATCTCGACGGTGGTCCGCAAGCCGCCGGCGAACGTGACGATGTCGAGCTGCTCGTCGAACGCCTCGATGAGACCGATCGGCGCCGGCAGCGGGTCCTGGTTGGTCGAGACGATCCCGTCGATGAGCGGGATGGACACGTAGCGGATCCCGAGAGGAGCGAGGAGCTGGCCGGCTCGCTGGGTGGACCCGATCGAGATCTGATCGAGCGCGTCGACGATCCGCTCGTCGAGGTCGGTGGTGGGACTCGGCCACCTCGCGGTCATGTCGAGATCGTCATCGGTGATGACCGAGTACGAGATCCCCTCTCGATACTCGTGCGCCCACGAGGGCAGCAGTCGGGCATCGCCGATCAGCAGGACGCGGTAGTCGCCGGGTCGGTCGTCGGGGTCGGTCGAGTCGGCCGGCGGAAGGATCCGCTGCGTCAGTCCGCCGACGGGACTGCTCGGAGTGTCCCAGTCGCCGGAGCCGATCGCGAGCACGCCGGGGAGGAGACCGACCACCGCCGCCGCTCCGGCGGCGAGACCGAGTGGCTGGCGCCAGCCGAACGTGCCGCCGCGCACGTCGAGATCGAACGCGGCGAGTGAGGCGGCGGCGGAGATGGCGAGTCCGACGGCGACCGGCGCCAGCAACACCCCGGTGGGCGGTGCGGCGAACGGCAGATCGCCCCGGTCGCCCAGCACCGCCGCTCCACCGAACACGACGACCAGCAGGCCCGCGCGGACGGCCCAGGTGAGGCGCCAGGCCCGGGCCAGCAGGAGAGCCGCGACGACGGGCAGGTAGAGGGCGAGAGCGAGATACGCGAACGTCGTCGGACCGATCTCGAACGACGCGACCGAGAGGAGCCCACGTCCCGGCTCGCCGACCGGCGCCGGCTCGATGATGCCCGACCACGACCACGTGCCGATCCACGGAACGTTCAGGAGCACGGCGATGACCAGCGCACCGACCGTCGATGCGGCGAACCAGCCGACCGTGCGCAGCGGCGCCATGGCGAGTGCCGATCCGGCGGCGAGCAGCACGCCGACGACGATCGCCACGACGAGCATCACCGGGGCGAACGCGACCGCGAGCGCGAGAACCACTCCCAGCTGCACGATGCGGCGCGCCCGCTCGGCGGGTGGGAGGTCCAGCACGCCGTCGGGGACGTCGTCGTCGGCCGAGCGCGGATCGGCGGTGGTGACCCCGGCGGCGCGCGACGCCTTGTGGATGAACCATGGCACCGCCGCATAGGCGATGAGCGTGTCGAACGAACCGACGGCCATCGCCCCGCCCACCAGCGGGCACGCGGCGTACACGGCGAGCGCGATGATGCGGGCGCGCGTGGACGGGAAGACGGTGGCGAGCTTCCAGAGTCCGATCAGGCCGAGCACGACCACACCGACCGTGAGCACCACCTGGAACGCACCCATCCGGAAGAGGGTGACGACCGAGATGATGCCCATCGCAGCCCATCCGGTGGGATTCGATTCAGCGGCACCGGTTCCCGTCGGATTCCACCCGCTGGCGTAGGCGCCGAGCAGGTCGCGCGGACTCTCGGGGAGCGGCAGGAAGTCGCCGACCGGCGGAACGCCGTCGGTGGAGAAGGAACGACTCCCGACCACCAGCGCGATCAAGGCGACGATCCATGCGATCACGGGAGCGCTGGTGCTCTCGCGCCACCGACGGACGGCGTGATCGGACCCGGCGAGCGTGGTGGTGTCCCGGCTGCGCAGGAACGCCGACAAGCGGGCGCTGCCGCGCTCCTGGAGGCCGAGAACCTCGCGTTCGGGCACCCGACGGCCCGGCGCCACGACACGCCGGCGTCGGATGATCGAGCCGATCCGGGGAATCAGGCCGATCAGCGCGCGAGCCGAGGCGACCGCCTCACGGAACCGCCCCGTGAAGAGGCCGACGACCAGTTCGACGAGCGTGAGCACCACGAGTTCGAGGAGACGCAGCGGCAGCCGTGGCGCACCGGTGAGCGTGGCGACCGCCCGGAGCCGATGGCGGGCGGCGATCCGCGCGATCGGCAGGTCGGGGCGACGTTCGGCCAGGCGCGATCGGTGCCGGACCCGAGCCAGCGGAGCGACGACCACGCGAGCGCCGCCGTGGTGCACCCGCCAGCAGAGCTCGACGTCTTCGCCGAGGAGGTCGATGGCGTCGTCGAAACCGCCCAGCTCGCGGAAGAGGTCGGCGCGGACGAGCATGCACGCACTCGGAACGACGAACACGTCCCGAACGCCGTCGTGCTGCTCCTGGTCGACCTCGCCCGGCTCGATCGGCTGTTCGATCTCCCCGAATCGGTCGAGGCCGAGCCCGACCGACTGCAGCACGCTGGGTCGGTCCCAGTCGACCAACTTCGGGCCCACGATGCCCGCGTTGGAGCGGTACATCTCCTCGACCAACATGCGAACGGCGTCGGGATCGGGAGCGATGTCGTCCTGACAGATCAGGAAGAACCCGTTGTCGCCCTCGACGAGCCGCAGCACCTCGTTGACGGCCGGCCCGAACCCCGGGCGACCCGGGAGCGGACGCACGAACGACGACGGGACGCGCACCTTGATCCGGGTCTCCATGCTCGCCTCGTACGCCAGGCGCACCGCCTCGTCGGAGGGCGCGTCGAGCTGCTCGGCGAGCTGACGGCGAGCCTCGGCACCCGGTTCGGCCACGAGGAACAGGAACCGCAGGTTGGGGTAGTCCTGTGCCGCCAGAGCGTCGAGGGTCACCTCGAACCAGTCGCCCGGATCGTGGACCACCACGACCGCCACGACCGGAGGCGCCTGGGGCAGCTCCGTCTCCACGATGGAGCGAGGCTACTGGCGCGTCGTCGCGTGACCAGGGCACCCGGCGCCCGGTCCCGGCGGAGGTCGGAGAGGTAGGATCCCGCACATGCCGGCGTTCCCGTCGATCGACCTCACCGACGCCGACCTGAGCCCTCTCGTGCGCGGCGCCGACCGCGCACGCCGCACGGTGACGCAGGCGATCGAATCGCCCGGCGGCACGGCGCGCGGCGCCGCCACGGCCACCACGCAGACCGCGATCGGCCTCGGCGTCCTCGCTTGGCAGCGGCTGCAGGTCCGCCGCCAGGAGATCGCTCGCGCCCTGCGCGACTGACCGGCCGCGCGCTCCCGTTCGATGTCGCACCCTCACGCCGATCGACCGAGCGGCTCCGAGACCGTCACCGCTGACGGTCCGTCGCGCACCCCCGTACCCGAGGGCACCATCCCCGTCGCGGTCGCCCTCCTGATCGCGGGGATCGCGACCTACGCGTTCTTCGTGATCGGGAACGACGCCGTCGGCGGCGACGAAGCGTTCGAGCCCATCGTGTCGCTGTGGTTCGCCACGTTCGCGCTCGCTCCGGGCTTCTTCCTTCCGCTCGAGCAGGAGTTGGGGCGGGCGCTCGCACACCGGCGGGCGATCGGCCAGGGGACGCGACCGATCGTCGTCAAGGTGGTGCGGCTGGCGGCCATCCTCGTCGCCGGGATCGTCGCCGTGATCCTGCTGGCGAGTCCACTCATCACGTCGGGGTACTTCGACGGCGAGTGGATCATGCTCTTCGCGCTGATCGGTGCGCTCGTCGCCTACGCCCCCGCTCACCTCGCGCGAGGCATCTGCTCGGGCAGCGGACGCTTCCGCCACTACGCGCTCATCATGGGATCCGACGGGATCGTGCGCATCGCGCTGTGCGTGGTGCTCGCAGCCATCGGCATCACCGCGGTCGGGCCCTACGCGTTCGCCGTCGCAGCGTCACCACTCGTGGCGGTCGCCTGGGTCTGGCGACGTGGCGGCCTGGCGACCGACGACGGACCGCCGGCGTCGTGGAAGGAGGTGGCCCCCAACCTCGGCTGGCTCCTCGTCGGATCGGTCTTCGCCGCGATGTTGCTCAACGCCGGGCCGATCACGGCCAGCCTCCTCGCCGACGAGTCCGAGGACGCCTTCGTCACCCGCTTCTCGTACGGGGTGCTGCTCGCCCGCATCCCGCTGTTCCTGTTCCAGGCGGTGCAGGCGGCGCTCCTGCCGCGTCTGTCGCGGCTCGCCGCTCGTGGCGAGTTCGACGAGTTCCGTGCCGGTCTCACCAGGCTGCTGCTCCTCGTCGTGGGCGTCGCGGTGGTCGGCACGTCGGGAGCGTTCATCCTCGGGCCCTGGGCGATCGAGTTCGTCTACGACGCCGAGTTGGGCAGCGCCACGCTGGCGGCCCTGGCACTCGCGAGCGGGGTGTACATGATGGCGCTCGCCCTGGCGCAGGCCGTGATCGCGCTGCAGGGCCACGTCCTCGTCGCCCTCGGGTGGGGACTCGCGGTGGCCTCGTTCGTGATCGTCACGTGGGCCACCGGCCCCGAGCTGTTCCGTCGGATCGAGTACGGGCTTCTCGCCTCGTCGATCACCGCGGTCGTCGTGTTCGGTCTCGCGCTGCGTCAGCGCCTGGCATCGGGCGCCGAGCCCGACCAGGGATCGGTCATGGAGGCGATCACCGACCTTCCGCTCGAGGGCTGAGCGGTCGCCGTTCCGGTCGCCCGGCGGGTCGACCTGGCCAGGTCAGCCGACGCCGGCGGCGGACAGCGTGGTCACCGCCAACGATCGTGCGACACCGGGCCGCGACATGATCGTGTCGGCCACCACCGGCCGCACCCCCTCCGCGGAGACGTCGTCGACGAGGTGAGCGTCGACCTCGTCGATCACCAGCGACGCTGCGATCGGCGCGTACAGACGGGCGACACCGACCGCGTCGGCGCGGTGGCCGAGTTCGGTGAGCATGCGGTCGGCCGGGCCCTTGAGTGCGGCGCCGCCGACGAGCGGAGAGACACCGACCACCGACTCGCGTCGGTCGGTGAGCAGCTCGTCGACACCGGGAAGCGACCGGATCGGACCGATCGAGACGAGTGGATTCGAGGGAGCGATCACCACTGCCGACGCGTCGCGCAGGGCGGTGCTCGCCACGTCCGACGGCCGCGCATCGCCGGCGAAACGGACGCTCGTGACCGGCACCGAGTGGCGGAGCCGCACGAAGTAGTCCTGGAACGAGACCTCGTCGCCCGGCCCGCCGTCGTCGGACTCGACGGTGACGAGGGTGGCGAGTCGATCGTCGCTCATCGGCACGATCCGGATCGGGAGACTCCACGCCCGGGTGATCTCGTCGGTCACCTCGGTGAGCGAGGCGCCCTCCTGGAGCCGTGCGGTCCGGTAGAAGTGCGTGGCGAGATCCTGATCGCCGAGGTTGAACCACCGAGCCGCGGCGCCGGACCCCTCGGGCCGGACCGCCTCGTACCGCTCGAGCGCTCCGATCGCGCGCCACGTCTCGTCGGCGAGCCCCCATCCGCGCTCGGGGTCGATCGCGCCGGCCAGCGTGTACGTGATCGTGTCGAGGTCGGGGGAGATCGACAGGCCGTGCAGCGTCGTGTCGTCGCCGGTGTTGACCACGGCGACGATACGCGACGGGTCGATCGCCTCGATGAGGCCCCGGAGGAACCGGGCCGCGCCGACGCCGCCGGAGACGACGGCGACGGAGTTCGGCGGCGGGGCGGCGGGCGATGCGGTCACGAGGTGGCTCCTGCGAGTCGTCGGTAGAGGGTGATGAGCTCGTCGCCACAGCGTTGCCACGAGAACCGCTCGAGGTTCCTCCGGCCCAGTGCGGCGGCCTCGGCGTGGCGACCGTCGTCGGTCACCAACCGGTGCAGGTTGGCGGCGAGAGCGAGTGTGTCATCCGGCCGTGAGAGCAGAAGCGACGGACCGCCGACCTCGGGGATGGAGCCGACCGCCGTGGCGGCGATCGGGAGGTCGTTCTGCTGCGCCTCGAGGATCGGGAAGCCGAACCCCTCGTCGAGCGAGGGGTAGGCCAGCGCGCGGGCGTTGTCGAGGAGCCAGTCGCGTTCGACGCCGTCGACACGTCCGACGACGTCGATCCTCCCCCGGGCCTCGCTCTCGAGTCGTCGGATCGCTGCGTCGACCGCGGGAGAATCGTCGCCCGGCGACCCCGCGATCACGAGGCGCACGTCGGCCACCTCGGCGGCCAGCCGACCGAACGCCTCGACGAGACCGGGGACGTTCTTGCGTCGCTCGACCGTCCCGAGTGACAGCACGAATCCGCCGGCCGTGAGCCGACCGAGTCGCGTCGGCGGCGAGACCCTGCGTGGGTCCGACGAGCCGAACCCGTCGGGCGGGCCGAGGTGGATCGTCGTCACGCGGTGGGGTTCCAGGTTCGGAACGTGGCCGAGCAGTGCGTCTTTCGTGGCGTCGGAGCACGTCACGACGTGGGCGCCGTCATCGAGCGATCGGAGCAGCACCTGCGCCGCTCGGCCGACGTCCGGGTCGACTCGGTCGGGCTCGTCCAGGAACCAGCAGTCGTAGACGCTGACCAGTCGAGCGATCCGTCGGGTGGTCGGCGGGACGACGTAGTTCGTGCCGTGGACCACGTCGGCGCTGCGGCCGTCGACCCGGAGCAGCGGATCGAGGGGCGGCCACGACGACCGGGCCCACCACCGGTGGGCCAGCATCGCCGGAACGGGCAGGCGACGCGTCGCGTCGTCGAGCCGGGCACGCGTCGAGACGACGAAGCGGCCGAGGGTGACGTCGCGAGGACGATCCGCCAGCGCGCCGACGGTGCCGTCGACCGCTCGACCGACACCGGTGAGGGGGCCGTGCAGCGGACCGACGTCGATCGCCACCCGCAACCCCATGCGTGCGGAGGGTACCGATGGGCTGGTTGACTGGGCCGCCATGCCGCGAGCGTTCATCACGGGGATCACGGGTCAGGACGGTCAGCATCTGGCCGAGTTCCTGCATGCCAAGGGTTATGACGTGTTCGGGATGGTGAAGGGCCAGAACAACCCGCGGGCGGCGATGGTCCGCGAGGAGATGCCGTACATCGAGTTCGTACCCGGCGATCTGGCAGATCTGCCGTCGTTGGTGGCGGCGTTGCAGATCGCCCAGCCCGACGAGGTGTACAACCTGGGTGCGATCAGTTTCGTGGCGTTGTCGTTCTCTCAGGCCGAGCTCACGGCGAACATCACCGGGCTCGGCGTGTTGCGGATGCTCGAGGCGATCCGCATGGTCGGCGGCACCGACAACAACCCGATCCGCTTCTACCAGGCGTCGTCGTCGGAGATGTTCGGCAAGGTCCGCGAGACCCCGCAGACCGAGTTGACGCCGTTCCATCCGCGGTCGCCGTACGGGTGCGCCAAGGTGTTCGGCCACGACATCGTCGTGAACTACCGCGAGTCGTACGGGCTGCACGCGTCGTCGGGGATCTTGTTCAACCACGAGGGGCCGCGGCGTGGCATCGAGTTCGTCACCCGCAAGGTCACCAACGCGGCCGCGCGGATCAAGCTCGGATTGCAGCACGAGTTGGTGCTGGGCAACCTCGACTCGAAGCGCGACTGGGGCTATGCGGGTGACTACGTGCGCGGCATGTGGATGATGCTCCAGCAGGACGAACCCGACGACTACGTGTTGGCGACCGGCGAGACGCACTCGATCGAGGAGCTGGTCGAGCGGGCGTTCAGAGAGATCGGCATCGACGACTGGCAGAACTACGTCCGCCAGGACCCCAAGTTCTTCCGTCCCGCCGAGGTCGACCTGCTCATCGGTGACTCGAGCAAGGCCCGAGACCAGCTCGGCTGGAAGCCCGAGGTCGACTTCCCCACGTTGGTGTCGATGATGGTCCAGCACGACCTCGCCGCCGAGAAGGCCAAAGCCGGCCTCTGAACGTCAGACGAAGTAGCCGGTGACGTCGGCGGTCAGGTGGATCGTGCCGACGTCGTTGTAGATCCGGGCGCGGCCGCCGCTGCTGAGCTTGGCCACCACGAGGTTGCCGTTGATCGCGCCCGGTTGCGGGTTGAGACTCGCCGCGAGCGGCCGGCTCTCGCCATCGGGGTACACGGTGAGGAACGTCTGCGCGTCAGCACGGATGCCCGTGATGTTCAACACCGCGGCGCTCGCCGTCGCCGGCACGCCGCCACGTCCGCCGACCTGCAGGTTGATCTCCTGACCCGGGCCCAACCGGGCCTCGGCCGCCCCGATGCCCTCCCGGGTGTCGAGCAGTCGAGCCGGCGGAATGGGCGCGACGCGTGCGCCGCCCGCGGTGAAGCACCCGACCACGTCGGCCGTCATGTGGACGTCTCCGTGGCTGGCCTCGAGGGTGACGATGCCGCCGTCGCCGACGGTGCAGAACGCCATGTTCGGCACGATTTCGTTCGTGCGGTAGCTCAAACTGGCCACGAACGGCTTCGCGCCACCGTTCGGGTACGCCGTGATCCAACCGTTCTGCGACGGACGGATCGACGTCAGATTGATGATCACCGCCTGCACGCCCGACGCCGGAACACCGCCGACGCCGGTGACCTTCAGCTGCAGCTTCTCTCCGGCTCGAAGTCGACGCTGCGGGAATCCGGTGCCGTTGCGTGTGTCGAGCAGGCGAGCCGGCGTGAGCGGCGTCATCTGCGCCGCGGTGTCCTTGCGGAAGTAGCCGGCCATGTCGACCGTGACGTCGACCCC
>JBCCTP010000057.1:0-14352 GCA_039198505.1 Actinomycetota bacterium
CCAGGGGTACGAGCCGTACCAGTTCACGTACCGGCAGGTGGTCGACACGCCGCACGACGTCGTCGCGACCGTGCGAGCGGCACTCGACCGCGCCGCCTGACGCGGCCACCCCACGGCTCCTCCGCTTCACGTCAGCGCATCCACCGCAACCGACAGGATGAGCTGACGCGAACACGACCGGCCGCCACTCACGTCAGCGCATCCACCGCAACCGACGGGATGAGCTGACGCGAACACGACCGGCCGCCACTCACGTCAGCGCATCCATCGCAACCGACAGGATGAGCTGACGCGAGCGGCGCGCCGGGGGAGCCTCAGGCGCGCAGCGAGTCGGGGATGAAGTCGCCGTGGGCCTCGAACAGGTCGTCGACGAGCTGCCAGATCTGGTCGAGATCCAGCTCGGCCGCAGTGTGAGGATCGAACATCGCGGCGTGGTACACGTGCTCGCGGTCGCCGGTGAGGATCGCCTCGACCGTGAGCGAGTGGACGTTGATGTTGGTCTGCATCAACGCGGCGAGCTGCGGCGGGATCCGACCGATCGTGGTCGGCTGGACGCCGTTGTGATCGATCAGGCACGGCACCTCGACACACGACTCGGTCGGCAGGTTCGAGATCAACCGCGCACCGTCACCGGCCTGGTCGTTCATGACGTTGCCGTAGACGACCGTGGGCTCGCCCGTCTCGATCGCCTTGATGATCGACGCCCCGTACTCGACCGACGGCGACACGTCGATCGACGACCCGGGATCCTCCATCTCCGCCCGAAGTTGCTCCCACCCGGCGATCTGACGCTCGCATCGGACCGGGTACTCGTCGAGCGGCACGCCGAACCTCTCGATGAGGTCGGGACGGTCCCGCTTGATGAACCACGGCACGTACTCGGCGAAGTGCTCCGACGACTCGGTCACGAAGTACCCGAGGCGACGGAACATCTCGTAGCGAACGGCGTCGGACAACCCGGACGCGGCGCCGTCATCGCGGTCGGGATCGCCCCGATCGGGGATGTCTCCGGCCGCCGCGAACTCGGCGATGCGGGGGTACAGGTCCTCGATGCCGCCGCCGGGCAGCGACCGCCCGAAGTCGAGGTAGAAGGCCATGTGGTTGATGCCGGCGCACCGGTACCGCAACTCGTCGACCGGCACCCCGATGTCACCGGCGAGCTGCTCGGCCGTGTGTTGCACCGAGTGGCACAGTCCGATCGACCGGATCGACGTGGCCCGATTGACGGCCCACATGTTGATCGACATCGGGTTGACGTACTGGAGCAGCGTCGCATCGGGGCAGACCTCCTCCATGTCACGACACACGTCGAGCAACACGGGCACCGTGCGCAGTCCGCGCATGATTCCGCCCACACCCAGCGTGTCGGCGATGGTCTGGCGCAGACCGAACCGCTTCGGCACCTCGAAGTCGACCACCGTCGACGGCTCATAGCCGCCGACCTGGAACATCGTGATGACGTGGTCGGCGTCGGCGAGCGCCTCGCGTCGGTCGAGGGTGGCCGTGACCGTCGGCAACGCGCCCACCGCGGCCGCGGTCTTGCCGGCGACGATCTCGGAGG
This sequence comes from Actinomycetota bacterium, assembly GCA_039198505.1. Classification (GTDB taxonomy): domain Bacteria; phylum Actinomycetota; class Acidimicrobiia; order Acidimicrobiales; family Ilumatobacteraceae; genus Ilumatobacter_A. Next base: position 1,562 of record JBCCTP010000057.1, read on the forward strand.
TGTGGAGACGCTCGGCGTCGATGTCGAACAGCGCGATCTCCGACTCGGACAGCGCGGGGATCGACAAGATGTCGCCGAGCAGGTTCTTCGCGAAGACGGTGCTCCCGGCACCGACGAACGTGATCTTGGGCATGACAGGTCAGACCTTTCGGAAGGAGGGTCGGAAGGAGGGTCGGAAGGGTTCGTGGACGGGGACGAAACGAACGACGGCGGGCGTCAGATCCGAATTCCCGATGCGATGTCGAAGAAGTGGAGCCGCTGGGAGTCGACGGAGATCTCGATCGGCTCGCCCTTCGTCACCGTGGAGTGTGGGCTGAAGCGGGCGATGACGGCACCTCCGTCCGCGTCACCGAGCTCCTCGACGTCGGGATCGGTCGAGTCCATCGGACGGACGCCCAGGTCGAGGTGGGTGACGATCTCGGACCCGAGCGATTCGAGCAACAGCGGCGTCCCGCGCAGCCGGGTCGGGTACTGCGGGTTGAGCGCTGCGTCGTACATGTCGTCGGGGCGGATCCCCACGGCGATCGTGTCCCCGACCCGGTTGCGCAGCTCGGTGTGACGCTCGACGACGGAGTCCGGCACGTCGAGAGAGTTGGGACCGATCGACACGGCGAGGGCACCCTCGACCTCGGTGACGATGCCCTCGAAGAGGTTCATCGCAGGGGACCCGATGAAGCCGGCCACGAACATGTTGCCGGGTGCGGTGTACAGGTTGGCGGGGGCGTCGGCCTGCTGCAGCTCGCCGTCCTTGAGCACCACGACGCGGTCGCCCATCGTCATCGCCTCGACCTGGTCGTGCGTGACGTAGATGGTGGTGATGCCCAGCTCCTGCTGGATGCGCGCGATCTCGGTCCGCATGTAGACACGCAGCTTGGCGTCGAGGTTCGACAGCGGCTCGTCCATGAGGAACACCTTCGGCGACCGGATGAGGGCCCGGCCCATGGCGACGCGCTGGCGCTGGCCGCCGGAGAGGTTGCCCGGCTTGCGGTCGAGGTACTCCTCGAGCTGGAGGACTCCGGCCGTCTCCTTCACCCGACGCTCGATCTCGTCCTTCGGGACCCCGGCGATCTTCAGCGGGTACGCCATGTTCTTGCCGACCGTCATGTGCGGGTACAGCGCATAGTTCTGGAACACCATGGCGATGTCGCGGTCCTGCGGCGAGACGTCGGTCATGTTCTCCCCGGCGATGTACAGCTGCCCCGCGGTGATCGACTCGAGCCCGGCCACCATGCGCAGCGCCGTCGACTTGCCACAGCCGGACGGGCCGACGAACACGACGAACTCCCCTTCCTCGATGTCGAGGCTGAGGTCGCTCACCGACGGCTCGGCGTTGCCGGGATAGATCTTGGTCAGGTTGTGCAGCGAGACGTAGCTCATGCGTCGCTCCTCTGGGCTCGTGTCGGGAATCGGGTCGGTTCTCGGGTCGTTGACGGGTCGGATGCGGTCACTCGGGGAGTTCGGGGTCGAGGCCGAGCCGCACGGCGACGGCGGACGGGATCCACGGGTAGTCGAAGACGAGGCCGCGCCCGGCGCGCCAGGTCCTCGACAGGACGATCATGACGAAGTTGACCAGCCCGGCGACGAAGGCGAGCAGGCCCAGGGGGAAGATGATGGCGAACGGCGGCCAGAGATCCTTGGCCTCGGTGAGGGCCCATCCGCCGCCGACGAGCAGACCCGAGACCGCCGAGAAGGCGAGGAGCGATCGGACGCCTCGTGGCCGGGGACGCCCGGCCAGGCGGAGCGCGCCGGCCACGAGCAGCGGGCCGAGTGGAACGAGGAAGGCGATCCACCCGATCGGTTGACCGACGATCACGGCAGCGGCGATCGCCACGAGCAGCGGCGACAGGTGCGCGACGACGTCGACGCCACGCGACGACGTCTCGACGGCGCGACCCTCGATCACGGTGCTCATGGTGAACCACCGTCGGGGTCGGACGACGAATCGACGGGGGGCGAGTCGCGGACGACCTTCACGGTCGAGGCCGCCGGAACGTCGTCGATGACGGTCCACGCACCGTCGGGCCACCTCACTTCGACGTCGACGGTCGACTCGTCCGCATCGGCGCCGAGCCCGACGTGAGCCCGCGTGGGGCTCGTCGAGAGGTAGCCGCGCGTCGCGGTGATCGGTCGGACGCCGACGACGTCACCGTCACGGACGATGCGCACCGACGACGCCAGCGCGTCGACGTTCTGCACACCGACCCACTGCGGCTCGACGATGACCGACGGCCCGCCACACAGTCGATTCTCGTAGAGGGCGGCGGCAGCTCCGAGGTTGCTGATGACGATGTCGAGGTCGCCGTCGCCATCGACGTCGCCCTGCGCCATCCCCCGACCGCCCTGCGTCGAGTCGAGACCCCACTCGGGCTCCAGCGCGAACCCGTCGTCGCCGAGGTTGCGGAACGCCTGGTTGGGTTCGACGAGCTCGCCGTTCGGCAGCATGTCGAAGATCGAGGCGCCCTGCATCCCGTTGACGACGACGAGGTCGGACAGGCCGTCGTGATCGAGGTCGCCGGCGAGACCCGCCCAGCTCCACCCCGTCGCCGCCACGCCGAGATCGAGCGCCGACTCGGTGAACCCGCCGTCGCCGGCGATCTGCACCACGTTGCGCGGCTCCTGGATCTCGTCGACGCGCACCTGCTCGATGTCGTCCTCGACGCCCTCCCACACTTCATCGGGCTCACCCGGCAACCGAGCCATGTCGGTACTGACCAGGTCGAGATCGGCGTCGCCGTCGAGGTCGGCCACGTCGAGCGACATGGTCGACAGGCTCGTGGTGTCGAAGAGTTCGGTCACGGTGAGCCCGGCCGGGTCACCCAGCCAGATGCGGTCGGGTGTGCCGAGGTCGTTCCCGACGAGCACGTCGTCGAGACCGTCGCCGTCGAGGTCGACCACCAGCAGAGCCAACGCCTGCGCCGAGTCGGTGAGGAAGTCGGTCGGCACGCCGGTCGCGAGGGTGTCGGCCGACGGCTCGGTGACCGCCACGCCGACGTCGAACCCCATGAGCACACGATTGTCGCGGTTGAACGACAACTCGGCGTTGTACGACCCGGTCACGACCTCGACCGTCCCATCGCCGAGGAGGTCGCCGGGCGCGACCGAGAACGCGACGGCGTCGGTGCGGTACTCGACGCGCTGGAACTCGCGCGGCGCACCGCCGTCGGCCTGGGAGAGAAACGCGACGGGTGGACCGATTCCGGTGGTGAGGAGGACGTCTCGATCGCCGTCGGCGTCGAGGTCGAGCGACGCCGCTTGACGAAAGCGCCCGGTCTCGAACGGGCGTCGCTCGAAGTCGCCTGCGCCATCACCCCACAGGATCGAGGTCTCACCGGTGAGGTTCGGGAGCACGATGTCGAGTGCCCCGTCATCGTCGAGGTCGTCGAGCAACACACCGGTCCCGGTGCCGTCGACGATCGCTGCGACCTCGCCACGCGGCGCGGTGACGTGATCGAGTTCGCGGCGTACGAAGGTCGTCTCACAGTCCCCCTCCCGGTGTTCGATGATGGTCACGGCGGCGTCGACGGTCGGTGCGGCGTCGCGCACGTCGCCAGCGGCAGCGTCGTCCTCAGCGGCCTCGGCCCCGCCGCACGCGGCGAGGGCGACACCGATGAGACCGACCCGGAGCAGGACGCTGCGATCGACCCGTGTCGCCGCAGTGGCCGGCCGAGCCCCGTGAGGCACGGCCGACCACTGCGAGTTCACGACAGATCGGCGGCTGAGATCAGCCGGCGTCGGCGATGAGGTCGTTGATCTCCGCGTTCGCGTCGATCAGCGTCTGGGCGTCACCTTCGCCACGCATGACGGCGTCGATGGCGGTGCCCACGATGTTCTGGACCTCGGCGCCCTCGATCGAGATCGGGAAGAGGAACGTGGTCCCCTCGTCGACGTGGATCGTGAAGGCACTGACGTCGGCTCCCTTGTCGGCGAACGCCTGCTCGGCGAGAGCCGTGGCCGACGGGATGGCCGGGAACACGACGCCACCGGCGCCGATGATGTCCTGGCACTCGGCCGAGCCGAGGTACTTGACCCACTCCCAGGCCTCGTCGGGGTTCTCCGACGCGGTCGTGATCGAGTCGGCCAGACCGTTGAACATCGACGCACGGCCACCGTTCGGACCGATCGGCGTCGGCGCGAAGTCGACGGCGAACGTGGCGTCCGGTCCGGTCCACGTGCCGATCTTCCACGAGCCGTCGGTCATCGTGGCGGCGCCACCATCGGCGAAGATGGTGTCGGCACCCGAACCGGCGAGGGTCTCGGAGTCGGGCATGTAGCCCTTCTCGATGAGGCTCGCCCACCACAGCATGGTGTCGGTGAACTCGGGCTGGTCGTAGTTGTAGACCGTGCCCCACGGGTTCGTGTCGAGGTAGTCCCACCCGGTGGTCGCGGTGAACGCCGACCAACCGGTCTGGCTGTAGGCGTCGGCGTAGCCGGTGTTCGAGATGTAGCCGTAGGTCTCGACGCTGCCGGCGTCGAACCCGTCCTCGTTGCCGCGGACACCGTTGCTGTCGACGGACAGGGCGGCGATGGTCGACTCGAAGGTGCCACCGTCCTCGGGGTTCCAGTCGAGGTTCGCGAGGTCATCCATGGTCAGACCCGCGTCGGCGAGTGCGTCCTGGTTGACCACGAGCGAGATCGTGTCGAAGTCCTTCGGCAGGCCGTAGCGCGAACCGTCGGGAGCGACCCAGAGGTCGGCGAGACCATCGGCGTAGATACCGACATCGACGCCGTCGGCCTCGACGAAGTCGTTGAGCGGCACGAGCACGCCCGAGTCGACGAACGACGGGTACTGCGCGAGGTGGTTGGTGAACACGTCGGGCACGTCGCCGGTCGCGAAGCCGGCCGTGAGGCCGTCCCAGTACTCGCCCCAGCCGAGCTGGACCACGTTGATGTTGATCCCGGTCTGCTCGGTGAAGTTCGCCGCGCACTCCTGGTAGAAGGGCTGCTGGTTGTTGTCCCAGAGCCAGTAGTCGAGCGTGGGACCGTCGCCGGCGGGAGCTGCGTCCTCGCCCTCGTCCTCGTCCATCGCCTCGTCGTCGCCGGCGTCGTCACCTGCGTCGGCTTCGCTGGCGCTGGCGTCGTCACCGTCGTCGGCGGCGTCTCCGTCGTCGTCGGAGCCACACGCTGCGGCGACCATCGACAGTGCCACGAGGCCCGCTGCGGCCCGTGCTGTTCGCTTTCTCACTTGCTGTTTCCCCCTTCAGGAACAGGTTGATGTACTCGCTGCGACGCCCGAGGACGCCGCTGCGATCTGGCCCGGCATCACGTGATGCCGGAGAACTGGCCCGGCATCACCGCGATGCCGGAGAACTGGCCCCCGGCATCACTTGATGCCGGAGAACTGGATGGAGTCGACGACCTTGCGACCGAGCAGCCCGAAGAGCAGCAGGATCGGCGCACCGGCGATGAACGTGGCCGTCATGAGGCCCGACCAGTCGGGTCGGGTGGTGCCGGGCGTCTGGGCGCGGAAGTCGTTGAGGGCGACCGTGATGACGGTGAGGTTGCGGCCCGCCGTGAACGGCCACAGGAACTCGTTCCACGAGTTGACGTAGGTGATGAGCGCCAGCGTGAAGATCGGCGCCGCCGCCATGGGCAGGATCACCTGGAAGAACCTCCGGAAGTGTCCGGCGCCGTCGAGCACGGCGGCCTCCTCGACTTCCTTCGAGATGCCGATGAAGAACTGCCGGAGGAAGAAGATCGCGAACGGCGTCATCAAGAAGAACGGCGCCGCCAACCCCGCGTAGGTGTTGGTCCATCCTGCAGACCCCGCCCACGGCAACCACCCGAAGTCGATCGAGAAGAGATACAGGTCGATCTGGAGGTCGCGGATCAGCAGCAGGTTGGGCACGAGGGCGAAGATCGGCGGCACCATGAGCGCCGACAGGAAGATCGTGAACACGACCTCCCGTCCCTTGAACCGCAACCGGGCGAACGCGTACGCCGCCATCGAGCAGAAGAACACCTGACCGATGGTGATGAGCGACGACACGATGACCGAGTGGCGGATTGGCTCCCAGATGGAGAAGTTCGTGTCGTTGCCGCCGACCGCCGCGACCTCCGCCTGGAACTCGCGCAGCTCCTCGGGCGACAGCGTCGACTGGTCGGTCAGCACGCGCTCGAAGTTGAAGAGCGTCGGCTCCGGCGGCAGGAGATTGCCCGTGTCCTGGATGATCGCCGTGTTGTTGGACAGCGCGGTGCGCAGGGCCCAGTACACCGGGAACAGGCTGGCGATCATGACGATCACGAGGACGGCCCAGGCCGCCCCGCGCCCGAGCGAGAGGCGACCCTTGTTGCGGGCGCCCGCCATCCCGGCGTCGATCCGGTCGGCGATCTCCGCGTCGAGCGCGTCGGCGCCGGTCGCCGGGCCGGTGGTGGTGTCGGTCGCGTTGCTCACGCCAGATCACTCTCCCCCGCTCGCGAGAGTCGCAATTGGGCCACGGTGATCACCAGCAGCCCGAGCATGAGCAGCGTCGCCGCTGCGGCGCCCTCTCCGGCCCGTCGACCGAAGCCGTCGACGAACGCTTTGTCGTAGATGTAGAGGTACAGCACTCGGGTCTCGTCGAGCGGGTCGCCCGGGTTGCCCTGGAGACCACCGGCGGCGGCCTGGACGACGTCGAAGACCTGGAACGAGCCGATGAGGCTGATCACGAGGACGAGTGCCAGCACCGGCCGCAGCAGCGGCATCGTGATGGTGGTGAACATCTTCCACTCGGAGGCGCCGTCGAGGGCGGCCGCCTCGTAGAGGTTGCCCGGCACGGTCTGCATCCCGGCGAAGAGCAGCAGGGCCGTGTAGCCGGTGAACTTCCACGTGTTGATGAACGACAGCGCCGGGATCGCCCAGTCCTCGTTGGACAGGAAGCCGATCGAGTCGATCCCGAAGTAGCCGAGCCACTCGTTGATGATCCCGTTGCGGGGGTCGAGCATGAACAGCCACAGGAGGCCGACCATGATGTTCGGCAGCAGCCACGGGAGCAGCAGGATGCTGCGCACGAACACCGACTTGGTGAGGCGGTCCATCATCACGGCGATGCCGAGTGCCAGGACCGTCTGGGTCCCGATGTTGATCACCACGTACTTGAAGGTGACCCAGATGGCGTTGTAGAAGAGGTCGTCGCCCAGGACCTCGCGGTAGTTGTCCCAGCCGATCCAGGTTCCCTCGTTCTCGAGGAGCGGGAAATCCTGGAAGGAGATCCCGATCGCCCGGATCGTCGGCAGGAAGAAGAACAGGACGAACCCGAGGATCGACGGAAGGAGGAACCAGAAGGCGACCCGCCAGCCCTCGGTGAGCCCGCCTCCCGAGCGGGCGAGGTGTTCCTCGGGCTCCGCGATGTACGCCAGACCGATCGCCAGGCCGGCGATGCCGACGCCGAGGAACTGACTCCAGGTGGCGTCGGCCCCGACGAGGAAGTACACGACGAGCGCCACCGCTGCGGCGGCGACGGCGAGCCGAGGGTCGCCGAGAGCTCGCTCGGCTGCGACGAAGACGCCGGCGACGACGACGGCGGCCAGCAGGACGAAGCCCATGACCTGGAAGAACCGCGACTCGCTGAAGAAGAGGAAGAAGACGAGCGCCACCAGACCGACGACGAGCCCGATGATGCCGGCGGTCTGCTCGCTGATGTCGTCCTTGTTGCGCCAGCTCACGAAGGTGGCGGCACCGACCGCCACGGCGACGAGGACGACGCCGGCCCAGCGGTAGGCCTCACCTTCGCCGGACAGGCCGAACGTGGCGAGTGTGACGATGAGGGCGCCGATGCCCATGACCAGGCTGCGCCCGAGCGGGCGACGCTTGATCGCCTGGTACGCGGCGAACAGCTGCAGAGCGCCGAAGAGCGCCAGCATGGTCCCGAAGCCGGAGTACTCGTTCTCGCCGCGGACCTCGAGATCGGCGACCGAGTCGGGCGACCAGATCAGCAACGCCGCCATGATCAGCGTCACCACACCGGTGAAGGCCGCCATGAGCCCCGCGATGACGAGTGTCTGGGCCGAGTCGACCGGTGCCGGTTCGGGCACCTTCTCCTCGACGATCGGAACTTCGAGCGTCGTCACACGTCGTGCCACCGGAGATCCCCTGCCCCGACGGCTTCCCCCTCTCTCACTTGTGCCTCACCCTAGATCTCCGCCAGCTTCTACGTCAACGTTGACGTAGGACGACGAACGTTCCAAGATCGTGACCGTCGTTTGTACCATCGTGGAGCCGACATGAACCCACCGGAGTCGAACCGAGCCGCCACCCTGCGCGACGTCGCCGCCCTCGTGGGTGTGTCGCCCCGCACCGTGTCACGCGTCGTCAACGACGAGGGTGGCTTCAGCGACGAGACCCGCGACAAGGTCCTCGAGGCCGTGGAACAGCTGGGGTATCGACCCAACGTGTTCGCCCGCGGTCTGATCACACGCCGGAGCCGAACCGTCGCCTTCGTCGCCACGACCCTCGACGACCCGTTCTTCCCCGAGGTCGCCCAGGCGGTCCAACGAGCCGCACGTGCCGCCGGGCTGACCATGCTCCTCGCGGTCAACGAACACGACCCCGAGCTCGAGGTCGAGCTGCTCGAACAGATGGAGATGTACGCACCCGAGGGGGTCATCGTCTTCCCCGCCGCCGGCGACGCCGAACACCTGCGTCCGCTCCTCGACCGCGGCGTCGCCACCGTGGTGGTCGACACGCCGCTCGATCACGACCGGGCCGCCCTCCTCGTGTCCGATCTGGTGGGTGCCGGGCGCATCGCCGTCGAGCACCTCATCGGGCGAGGATGTCGTCGACCGGCGATGCTCACCAACGACCAGCTCGACGTCTCCAGCGACCCGCGGCAGCAGGGCTTCGTCGCGGCGTGCCGCCACGCGGGCATCGATGAACCGACCGTGGTCAAGGCCCCTGCGACCACCCACGGCGGTCGGCAGGGGATGGCGCTGGCCCTCGAGGTGGTTCCCGACCTCGACGCGATCTTCGCCTACAACGACGTCATGGCGATCGGCGCCATGCAGGCGCTCACCGCCCGTGGCATCCGGATGCCCGATGACGTCGCGGTGATCGGATGCGACGACATCGCGCTCAACACGATGGTCACACCGACGCTCAGCTCGGTCCGGATCGACCGGAAGCAGATCGGACAGGAGGCCGTTCGCCTCCTCGGGGCCCTGGTCGACGGCCGGCGGTTCGACGAACCGACCGTGGTGCCCGTCGAGCTGGTGAGTCGCCAGAGCGGCTGACCCGTCGGACGAACCGAGCCGGCCCTGCGAACCCGGATCGTCAGGCGCGCTCGTCGGCGCCGCGGTCGTCGTCGACCGAGGTCTCGGCGTCGGCGGCGACGAGCGAGTCCGCCGACGTGTCGTCCGGCGCGTCGGCAGCACCCGCCGCGTCGTCGCTGGGGTGCTCGTCGGCCGAGCCCGAGGCTGCGCCGGTGCCGGATGCATCGTCACGATCGGTTGCGCTCGTGCCGGTCTCAGCGGCTTCGCCGCTGGCGAGAACGGTCACCGGCATCGTCTCCGGGTCCCAGGCGTCGGGGCCCGACCGCTTCGCGAGTGCGACCGCCAGCATCGATCCGCCGACGACGGCTGCGACCGCCACCCACTGGTTCCAGCGCAGTCCTGCCACCGTGTCGGCCGGGTCGACGCGCAACCCCTCGACCCAGAAGCGACCGAGGCCGTAGCCGGCCACGTAGATCGCCATCAAGGATCCGCCACCGGGCTTGAACCGCTTGTCGAACACGATCAGAGCGCCGCAGAGCGCGAGGTTCCACAGCGACTCGTAGAGGAACGTGGGATGGAACGTCGTGCCCACCTCGAACAGCACCCCGGTGTCGGGATCGGCCACGAGGTGCTCCGGATCGACCTCGAGGGCCCACGGCAGGTCGGTCGGTCGTCCGTACAGCTCCTGGTTGAAGTAGTTGCCCCATCGGCCGATCGCCTGGGCGAGCGGAATGGTGGGCGCGGCGCACGTGGCGGCCATCGCGGCGCTGATCCCACGACGGCGGGCGAGGTACAACCCGGTCGGGATCCCGACGAGTAGGCCTCCGGGGATCCCGAGACCACCCTCCCAGAGGCGGGGAATCGCGCCGAGGTCGTCGGAGAAGCGATCCCAGTCGGTGGCGACGTGGTAGAGCCGGGCGCCGATGATCCCGCCGATGACGGCACCGACGCCGATCGAACTTGCGTCGTCGGACGTGCCGGCTCCGCGCTCCTCGAACCGTCTCCCCAGCAACCAGATCGCCGCGATGACACCGAGTGCGATGAGGAGGCCGTAGAGGTTGAGCGGGCCGAGCTGGTCGAACGGAGGTGCCGGGATGGCCGCCAGCGCACCCATCACGACGCCGATGCTCCCGCGTCGCCCGTGACCGCGGCGACGAACTCGACGGACCGATCCGAGATGAGGTCACGATCGAAGTCCTGGGTGGCGACGTGGAAGCTGCGATCGAGGACCACCTGCTCGACGGGACCGCCGTACGTGGCGACCAGGTGATCGCTGTTGGCCGGCGGGACGACGTGGTCGTTCGTCGAGGTGAAGAGCAGAAGCGGCACCGACAGTTCGCCGTAGCGGTCGGCGATCGGCGTGACGCCCTCGTCGACCAGCGACAGCAACGCCCGCAGCGGTGTGCCGTCGTAGGCGATCTCCGACTGCTCGGGATCGGCGATGTCGGATCCGATCGCCGGCATCACGTCGGTCCCCGAGGCCACCATGTCCCGGAGCGCGGCGAGCGTGTCGGCGTCCTGGGGCATCGTGGCCGGGTTCACACAGACGAGACCGCGCAGGCGCGGGTCATCGAGCCGCTGGAGACCGGTCCAGAGCGTGAGCGTGCCACCCATCGAGAGACCGATCACCACGATCGAGTCGACCCGGCGCGCCAGCACGTCGTACGCGTCGGCGGCGGCGCCTGACCAGTCGCTCCACGCCGTGGACATCATGTCGTCGAGTGTGGTCCCGTGTCCGGGGAGCCGCGGCTGCTCGACGTGATAGCCCGCAGCGGCGGCCGCGTGTGCCTGCGCCCGCATCGACGACGGGTTCCCCGTGAATCCGTGCACCACGAGGACGCCGACGTCACCCGTCCCCTCGGCGGAGAACGGCTCGCATCCGGCGATCACCGCCGGAGAGGGAGCGCGGTCGAGGGACTCGTCGTCATCGGCCATCAGGCTTCTGTCTATCCCATCCCGGCAGGACCCGGGACCACGCGCCGAGTGTTCCGCGAAGCGTCAGAGGTCGTCGTCGTCGAACGAGCGACCGGGCACGACCACGCCGCGGGCGCGCATCACCCGACAGAACGCGTCGACGAGTTCGGGATCGAACTGCTGCCCTGACCCCGACACGATGAACCGGACGGCCTCGTCGACCGACCACTCGCGCTTGTAGGAACGCCGCGAGACGAGTGAGTCGAACACGTCGGCGATCGCCACGATCCGACCGGTCGCAGGGATGGCGAGCCCGTCGAGGCCGTTCGGATACCCACTGCCGTCCCACCACTCGTGGTGCGACCAGGCGATCTCGGCGGCCATCTGGAACAGCTCGGTCGAGACCCCCGACAGCAGACGCTTCCCGAGCACCGTGTGCTGCTTCATCTCGTCGAACTCGTGCAGATCGAGCGGCCCGGGCTTCACGACGACGTGATCGGTCACCGCGATCTTGCCGATGTCGTGCAGTCGGGCGGCGAGGCGCAGCCGCTCGCACCACGCCGGCGCGCGTCCGAGTGCGTGACCGATCTCGGCGGCGAGGTCGCCGACCCGATGGGTGTGTTTCGTCGCGGTACCACCTCGCGACTCGGCGAGTGCTGCGAGGCGCTCGAACGCTTCGAGGTGGTAGGCGTCGACGGCCGCCTCGTCGACGGGCCCGTCGAGCCGCTCCTCGACGACGTGCGAGTCGGGATCGCGCGCGTCGAACGCCGCCCGCCGCTCCGTCGAGCGCAGGAGGGTGATCTCGGCCTTCTGTCGCGCCGTCTCGTCGGCGTGGACGACCTGCATCGTGCGCATGCGCAGATCGGCCGAGTCGGCGGTCAGCTCTCGGTGGAGCGCGAACTGGCGCTCGCGGTGTTCGAGGGCGAGGGACGGCCGCAGTGCCCGCTTGTACGACGTGGCGAGCAGATCGTGGATCTCGAGTTCGGACTCCCGAGCCTCGGCACGCTCGGCGACGTGCAGCGCGTCGGTCAGCTTGGCGATCGCCTCGTCGACCTGGTCGCCCCGCAGCGCGACCCGCGCCTCGGACACGAGCACCCCGAGCTGCTCGGACGGGCTTCGCACCTCGCCCTGCTCGGCGCGGTACTCCCAATCGGCTCGGGCCTCGGCGAAGCACAGCGCGGCGTTCGCGTGGTCGGAGAGCCCGACGTAGGCCTCGGCGAGGTCGGCGAGGAGACCGCCGACGAGTTGCGGCGCGTGCTCGCGGGCGAGATCGACCGCCTGCTGACCGAGGCTGACGGCCGGCAGGTACTCACCGCGGCGACCACGGATGCGGGCCAGGTTGCCCACGATCATCGCGTCGAGGTCCCGCCGGCCCCGGGTCTCGTTCGTGGCGAGCGCGTGCTCGTAGGTGGAGATCGCGGTGTCGTAGTCACCCATCGACTGATGGATCGCGGCGATGGTGTGCAGGATCTTGCCCTCGTTCACCTCGTCGCCCGAGGCCCGGTACACGTCGAGCGCCCGGAGGCATCGCTCGAGCGCGTCCGCGAAGTTGCCCGACTGGTAGTACACGACACCGACGAGGTGCAGCGCCCATGCGAGCGTGACGCTGGGGTCGCACCGCTCGGCGATCCGCACCGCCTCGATGGCGTGGGAGAACGCGTCGTCGACGTTGCCGTCGTGGTGGTGGATCGAAG
>JBCCTP010000058.1:0-14343 GCA_039198505.1 Actinomycetota bacterium
TTCCGTTCATGCCGCACGTCGGGGCCACCATCAACGGCGCGCAGGCCTGGATCCGCATCGGTTCGTTCAGCATCCAGCCCTCGGAACTCCTCAAGCTCGTGATGGTCGTCGTGGTCGCCGACCTGTTCACCCGTCGGGCGCACGCGGTCAACCATCGGTCGCGGACGCTCGCCCCACTGGCGATCATCGCCGCGGTCGGTGCCGGACTCGCCGGCGCTCAAGAGGACCTCGGGTCGGCCATCGTGCTGGGTTCGATCGCCTTCGCGATCGCGTGGATCGCCGGCGTCCCGTTCGCCTCGCTCGGCGCCATGGCGTCCGTGGCGTTGCTGGCGGCAATCGGGTTCATCCTCTCGAGCCCGGCCCGCGTCAACCGTTTCACGGCGTTCCTCGACGTCGACGCGCAGAAAGAACACCTCGCGTGGCAGACGTACCAGGGCTACGTGTCGATCGCGAACGGCGGTGTGACCGGATCGGGGATCGGCGGGAGCAGGACGAAGTTCGGTTCGCTGCCCTACGCACACAGCGACTTCATCTTCGCGATCGTCGCCGACGAGCTCGGCCTGATCGGCGCGGGCGCCGTGGTCGCCGGGTTCCTCGTGCTCGTGTACTTCGGCATCCAGACCGCGCTCGCCGCGCCCGATCGGTTCGGGATGCTGCTCGCCGGGGACATCGCCACGTGGTTCGGCGTGCAGGCGATCATCAACCTCGGCGGCGTGACCGGGTTGCTGCCCGTGACCGGGCTGACGTTGCCCTTCTTCTCGGCCGGCGGCTCGTCGCTCGGCGTGTCGATGGTGGCGATCGGGATGCTGCTCAGCGTCAACCGCCGGATCGGCAGCCGACGCGTGCCGATCGACCCGATCCGACGCGTGACGACGCGACGCGCTCGGTCGGGGGCGGTCGCGGTCCGCAGCCACGGGACGTGAACGTGCCGACCGACCACGAGGTGTTCGCCGTCGTGACGGGCGGGGGAACCTCGGGTCACGTCCTGCCGGCGCTCGCCGTCGCCGATGCCCTCGTCGACATCGGACGCGAGCCCTCGTCGATCCACTACGTGGGATGTGAACGCGGCATCGAGTCGCGATTGCTGCCCGACACCCCGTACCCGGCCACGTTCCACGACGTCGTCGGCGTCCAACGGAGCCTGAGTCGTCGGAACCTGGGATTCCTCCCGAAGATGTGGCGCGCCCGACGTGCGGAGATCACCCGGCAACGTTCGGCGACGCCGTCGGTCGTCGTGTCGGTCGGTGGCTACGCATCACTTCCGGCCGTGTTGGCCGCTCGTCGGCTCGACGTACCCGTGGTGGTCGTGTCCTACGACCGGCGACCCGGATGGGCGAGTCGTGTCGCGGCGCGGTGGGCTGCCGCCTGTGCGGTCGCGTTCGACGGATCGGACCTCCCGCGCGCCGAGCTCACCGGCGCACCGGTGCGTCGGGCGGTGCTCGACGTCGATCGTTCTCCCGTGGGCCGTGCGGCCGCCCGGTCGCGCCTCGGAATCGACCAGGACCGGTTCCTCGTGGTGGTCATGGGCGGCTCGCTCGGATCGGGTCTCCTCAACGACGCGATCGCCGACTACTGCGCCGACCGTGCCGACGACGCCGAGCTCGCCGTCCGCCAGGTCGCCGGCGAGCGATTCGTCGACGGGATCCGACCGGTCGAGGGTGCGATCGACCACACCGTGCTCGGGTACGAGCCCGACATGGCGAGTGTGTACGCCGCCGCCGACCTCCTCGTCGGACGCGGCGGCGCGAGCACGGTGCACGAGGTCGCCGTCACGGGGGTGCCGGCGATCCTCGTCCCCTGGGCCGGAGCGAGCGACGACCACCAGCGCGACAACGTCGCGTGGCTGAGCGGCGACGGAGCCGCCGTGATGCTCACCGAGGACCGGCTGGCGGCCGATCCGACCCGCCTGGCCACCGAGATCGAACGCCTCCGCGGCGACGCGGACGCCCGCTCCTCGCTGGGACTCGCCGCACGCGAGAACGGTGAGGTCCATCGCTCCGGCGCCTTGGCGCGTCTGGTCGAGCGGGTCGCTCTAGCCTCGGACGGATCGTGAGCGTCTCGGACCACACCGTCGACACCGTCGGCCAGACCGACGCGGCCGACCGCGTCGAGCCGGACGTCGAGACCGACGTCGCGATCAGTTCCGACCGGCGCCGACTGCCCGTCCCGGAGGCGCCGCTCGATCTGTCGATCCCGCACCGACTGCACGTCGTCGGAGTCGGCGGTCCGGGTATGTCGGCGATCGCCATCGCGCTGGCCGAGATGGGCCACGACGTCTCGGGGAGCGACCTCCGATCGAGCCCGGTTCTCGATCGCGTCCGCGCCGCTGGCGTCGCCGTCGACGTCGGACACGACCGATCCAACGTCCACGGCGTCGACGCGGTCACCGCATCGACCGGGGTGCCCGATCGCAACGTCGAGCTCGACGAGGCCCGCTCCGTCGGGATCCCGGTCCTGCGGCGCGCCGGCATGCTGGCGTCGATCTGCGCGCAGGCGAAGTCGATCGCCGTCGCCGGCACACACGGCAAGACCACCACCACGTCGATGCTGATGCTCATCCTCGCCGAGGCCGGGATGCGCCCGAGCTTCGTCGTGGGCGGCGACGTGAGCGACGTGGGGACCGGAGCGCAGTGGACCCGAGGCGAGTGGCTCGTCGTCGAGGCCGACGAGAGCGACGGGACCCACCTCGAGCTCCCGTTGCACGGTTCGGTCCTGACCAATGTCGACCGTGATCACCTCGACCTCTACGAGACCTTCGACGGCGTCGTCGACGCATTCGATCGGTACCTCGCGCAGGTACCGGGCCCGCTGGTGGTCTGCTCCGACGATCCGGTCGGACTCCGGCTCGCCCGGCGACACGGAGCCACCACGTACGGCACGACCGGCGACGCCGACGTCCGGGTGAGCGACATCGAGGCGGTCGACGGGATCCAGACGTTCTCGCTCGTCGGGCACGGCTCGATCCGTCTTCCGCTGCGCGGTCGCTACAACGTGCTGAACGCCGCCGGTGCGGCCGCGATGGCGCTCGAGCTGGGCGCCGACTTCGTCCACGTCAAGGGTGCCCTCGAACGGTTCGGCGGCGTGGCCCGTCGGTTCGACGTGCGCGGCACCGACGGCGGCGCCACGTTCGTCGACGACTACGCACACGTCCCGACCGAGATCGCCGAGGTGCTCCGGGCCGCCTCCGACGACCCGGTGTGGAGCCGGACGATCGCGGTCTTCCAGCCGAACCGGTTCCATCGCATCGCCGCGCAGTGGCACGAGTACGGCTCGTGCTTCGACGACGCCGACCTCGTCGTGCTGACCGACATCTACGCCTCGGGGACCACCCCGATCCCGGGGGTCACCGGCAAGCTCATCGTGAACGCCGTCACCGAGACCGATCCGACCAAACGGGTCGTCTGGCTGCCCGAACGCCGCGACCTCGTCGACTTCGTGGCGGCCGAAGCGCGCGACGGCGACGTCGTCGTGTCCATGGGGTGCGGCGACATCGCGTCCTTCCCGTCCGAGGTGCTCGATGCACGACGCCGTCGCTGACCGCCATCCGTCGGGACTCGACGCCACCGTCATCGAGAGGGCCGTCGATCGCATCGGTGACATCGCCGTCGCCGACGCTCCGCTCGCTCCGCTGACCACCTACAAGGTCGGTGGTTCGGCCGCGGTCTTCGCCGAGGTCACGAGCGTCGACGATCTGCTGCGCGTCGGGCGGGTCGCACGCGAGTTCGAGCTCCCGCTCCTGCCGATCGGGCGGGGTTCGAACCTGCTCGTCGCCGATGCCGGGTTCCCCGGGATCGCCCTCGTCACCACGTTCGACGACATCGAGATCGACGCCGCCACGTCGTCGGTGCGTTCGGGGAGTGCCGTCCCGCTGCCGGTGCTGGCGCGTCGCACGGCGCAGGCGGGTCTGACCGGCTTCGAATGGGCGGTCGGGGTGCCCGGCTCGATCGGCGGTGCCGTTCGGATGAACGCGGGTGGGCACGGCTCCGACATGGCGGCGTCGCTCGTCGACGTCGACCTCCTCGATCTCGACGACGCCGACGATCCGCTGCACCTGCTCACGGTTCCCGCCGACGGCCTCGGACTGCGGTTCCGCGGGAGCGATCTCCGCCAGCACGTCGTCGTGGTGTCGGCCCGTCTCCAGCTCGCCCCGGCCGACGCCGCCTCGCTCGAGAAGTCACCCGAGGACGAGATCAAGGAGATCGTCCGCTGGCGTCTCGACAACCAACCCGGTGGCCAGAACGCAGGGTCCGTGTTCGTGAACCCGGTTCCCGGAGAGGTGTCGGCGGGGGAACTCGTCGATCGCGCCGGGCAGCGTGGGCGCCGCCACGGCACCGCCGAGGTCTCCGAGAAGCACGCCAACTTCATCCAGGCCGACCCCGGTGGCTCCGCCGACGACGTGTACGAGTTGATGCGTCTCGTGCGGGCCGAGGTGCTGGCGGCGACGGGGTACGCGCTGCGCAGCGAGATCCGAATCGTGGGGTTCCCCGACGGCTGGGGGGATCCGACGTGAGTCTCTTCCGGCGGAAGAAGTCCGACGATCCGGCGGCCGACGTGCCCTTCGCCAGCGGCGACGTGCGCGTCATCCCGATCGACCGTCCCGACGACGGCGAGTCGGGCCCGACTGCCGCCGTCGACGCCGTTGATGCCGACATCGCCGTGCTCGACGAGCTCTCCGAAGCCTTCGCCGACGAGCCGGCCGGCACGTCCGCAGACGCCGGGGCAGGTCCGGCGACGGCGAGCGACGACGACGCGACCCCCGAGCGGGTCACGATCTCCATCGGCGGGGACGAGGACCTTCCCGACGCCGTCTACCTCGACGACGGCCTCGGCGACGGGTCGTCGGGCACCGTGTTCATCGACGACGACGATCGTGGCGACGCAGTCCATCCGCACGAGGCGGCGGGTCCCGGGATCGAGCCGCGCCTGCGTCAGCGCCGTATCGGCGTCCGACGCGCCGAAGCGCGAGGTCGGCTCAAGTGGGTCGCCCTCGGTCTCGTCGTCGTGATCCTCGTGATCGGTGTCCTCGCCGTGCTCGGCTCGGGGCTCTTCGCCGTCGACCGGGTCGACGTCACCGGGCGTCAGTACGCGGACGAGGCCGCGATCGAGGCCGTGGTCGACGACCTGCGCGGCACCCCGGTGCTGCTCGTCGACACCGCGGCCGCCGAAGAGCAGCTCGAGCTGATCCCGTGGGTCGATGCGGCGCGGGTCACCGCCGACTTCCCCGACAGCGCCACGATCGAGCTCCGCGAACGCGTGCCGCTCGCGGCGGCGCCCGGCCCCGACGGCCGATTCCGCATCCTCGATCGCGAGGGTCGCGTCCTCCAGATCGAGGACGGACAGCCCGTCTCGCCGGTGCTGATCACGTCGCCGCTCTCGGCCGATCTGCAACCCGGGGCGTTCGCCGACGTCGGCCACGCCGCCGCCGCGTCGATCGTCACCAAGCTGACGCCCGAGGTCCGCAGCCGCCTCGACTCGATCGAGGTGACCCCCGACGGCTCCGACATGGTGCTCCGGCTGCGCCGTCCGGGCGATCCGATCAGCGTGCCGGGAGACGGCGCGGCCGAGATCGAAGTCCACCTCGGTGCCGCCATCGGCGACAACGACCAGATCGAGAAGTTGGTCCGTCTGGAGCGGGTGCTCGACGACCTCGCCGCGTCCGACGCGACCATCGTCGACGTCTCGACCGGCGAGACGACCCTCCTGTGAACCAGCCTGTGAACCAGCCGGTGAACCAGCCGGTGAGGGACGACCGACGACCGCTCATCGCGACCGGTGGGCGACGCCGCGCGTCCGTTCGTCGATCGGCCGGTGGGTCCACTGTCCACCGTGGGAGGGTGGTCGGCGGGGTAGCGTCCCTCCACGGCCCGCCACGAACTGGCATGATGCGCCACGAAACGATGATGGAGTTCCACTGATGGTCGGCAGTCCCCAGAACTATCTCGCCGTGATCAAGGTCGTCGGCGTCGGCGGTGGTGGCGTCAACGCCGTCAACCGCATGATCGACGCGGGCCTCAAGGGCGTCGAGTTCATCGCGGTCAACACCGATGCGCAGGCGCTGCTCATGAGCGATGCCGACGTCAAGCTCGACATCGGTCGCGACCTCACGCGTGGGTTGGGTGCCGGCAGCGATCCCGAGGTCGGTCGCGAGGCTGCCGAGTCGCACCGCGACGAGATCGAAGAGATGGTCCGCGGGGCCGACATGGTGTTCATCACCGCTGGTGAGGGCGGTGGCACCGGCACGGGCGCGGCGCCGGTCATCGCCGAGGTCGCCCGCGAGGCCGGAGCGCTCACCATCGGCGTGGTCACCCGGCCGTTCCAGTTCGAGGGGCGTCGCCGCGCGGTCCAGGCCGAGAACGGTGTGCAGCGGCTCAAGGAGAAGGTCGACACGCTGATCGTCATCCCGAACGACCGGTTGCTCACCGTCGCCAACGACAAGACCAGCGTGCTCAACGCCTTCAAGATGGCCGACGAGGTCCTCCTGCAGGGCGTGTCGGGCATCACCGGGCTCATCACCACGCCGGGCCTCATCAACACCGACTTCGCCGACGTCAAGGCGGTGCTCAAGGACGCCGGCACGGCCCTCATGGGCATCGGCCAGGCGAGCGGCGACGAGCGCGCGGTGTCGGCGGCCAAGGCCGCGATCTCCAGTCCGCTCCTCGAGTCGGCCATCGACGGCGCCCGCGGCGTGCTGCTCAACATCACCGGGCCCTCCAGCATGGGACTGTTCGAGATGAACGCGGCGGCCGAGATCATCCACGGGGTCGCCCACCAGGACGCACTCATCATCTTCGGCACGGTCGTCGACGACGAGATGGGCGACGAGGTCCGCGTCACCGTCATCGCGGCCGGATTCGAGCGTGCCGACGGCGTGGGGACGCCGCCGATGTCCCCGGGCGCCATCCGGACCATCGACGCCTCGGAACAGCCGCGTACGTCGCCCACACGCATCACCGAACTGTTCGGCGACGTCGACGAGGCCGACGACCCGCTCGCCACCGATGACGACGACGACTTCGACGTCCCGTCGTTCCTCAAGTAGTCAGGTCGCTCGTTCGAGGTGACCTCGAACGGACTCCCGGCGGTCGAGAGCGTCGCCCGTCGGCGGGATGCGATCCGAGCGCAGATCGCGTCCGTCGGTGACCCCGCCGGCGTCGAGATCACGGCCGTCACGAAGGCGTTCCCGCCCGAGATCATCGAGGTCGCCGTCGCCGCCGGGTTCACCGCCATCGGCGAGAACTACGCACAGGAGCTGAGCACGAAGGTCGGCGTGCTCGATCGGCTCGCCGAACGGGGCACTCGGCCCCGCGTCGACTTCATCGGTCAGCTCCAGTCGAACAAGGTGCGCCAACTCGTGGGCGTGGTCGATCGCTGGTGCTCCGTCGACCGCCCATCGCTGGCGACGGAGCTCGCCAAACGGGCCGAAGGTGCCGAGGTGCTCGTCCAGGTCGACACGACCGGTGAGCCCGGCAAAGGTGGATGCCCGCTCGACGTGTGTCCCGAACTCGTCGAGCGATGCCGGGAGTCGGGTCTGCGGGTGGTCGGCCTCCTCTCGGTCGGGCCCACGGTCGGAGGCCCCGAGGCCGCTCGCTCGGGATTCACCGCTGTCGCCGCTCTCGCCGACGAACTCGAGCTCCCCACGCGGTCGCTCGGGATGACCCATGACCTCGAGGTGGCGATCGAGTGCGGCTCGACCAACGTCCGCATCGGGACGGCACTGTTCGGTCAACGTCCGGTGTCCGCCGATTCGTGACCCCACTCGACTACTCTCCCGCGGTCAGGAGGCACGCATGTCCTTGTGGAAGCGGACCATGGACTATCTCGGTCTCGGTCCCGACGACTACTACGACGAATACGACGAGGGATGGGGCAACAACGCCCCCCGATCGTCGCGCGAGGAGCAGCGTCCGTCGAACGGTGGCTGGGAACCCGAGCCCGACGACGAGCCCGCCGTCCGCACCGTGTCCGGTCGTCCCACCTTCCCGTCGCGAGACTTCGATGCGTCGGCCGCTCAGCGCCGCCCGGCGGGTGCCCGTCACGAGGCCCGTGAGCCACGCGATCGGGACGACACCGGAGTCACCGTCCACCCGACCACGCCCGACCCGCCTGCGCCGCCCCCTGCGCTCCGCGCCGTTCCCGGAGGTTCCATGGAGCCGCACACCGTTCGCCCGCGACGATTCGACCAGGCCCAGGAGGTCGCCGACGCGTTCAAGAGCGGGATGCCGGTGATCATGAACCTCGAGGGCACCGAACGAGACATCGCCCGCCGCCTGATCGACTTCGCCAGCGGCATCTGTTACGCCCTCGACGGCACCATGGAGAAGGTGGCGACCGGGGTGTATCTGCTCAAGCCGACCGCGCGGCCGAGCCGCTACGACGACGAGTGAGCCCCACCCGCTGACGGTCGGCCGTCCGACCGAGGAGGATCCCGATGGACATCAGCCCCAACGCCGTCAGGACGGCGCAGTTCAAGACCGTCAAGAAGGGCTACGACCCCGACGAGGTCCGTGCGTTCCTCGAACGCGTCGCCGCCGAGTTGGAGCGGGCGCAGAACCAGTCGACGGCGATGGAGGCGCGAGCCCGCGCCGCCGTGTCGCGCCTGCAGGAGCTCTCCGAGGGGGCAGCACAGCAACCGGCCGCCGCCCCTGAGGCAGCAGCACCGGCCGCCGACCCCGCTCCCGCGGCCGAGGTGGCCCCGGCTGCCGCTCCGGCGCCGACACCGTCGGCCGACGAGGCCGAGACGATCTCCCGGACCCTGCTCCTCGCGCAACGCACGGCCGACACCACGGTCGCCGAGGCCGAGAAGGACGCAGCCGACATCCGCCAGAAGGCCGACGACGAGGCGCGCCAGGCTCTCGAGTCGTCGACCCAGAAGGTCGAGTCGATGCTGTCCGAGGCCCGTGAGGACGCCCGCAAGGCACACGAGGACGAGAAGCAGAAGGTCGAGGCCGAGGTCAGCTCACTCAAGGCACGGCGCGACTTCCTCGAGTCCGACGTCGATCAGCTCGAGACGTTCCTCGTCGAGCAGCGCTCACGCCTGCGCGAGGCGGCGAGCTCCATGATCGATCTCGCCGAACGCGTCCCCGGCGGTCTCGGCGAGGTGCGGCGCCCGCTGCTGTCCGCGTCCGACGAGAGCGCCGCAACCACCGACGAGGTGTCGACCGAGTCGGCTCCCTCGCAGCCGACGACCGCCGAGACCGCACCGGCCGAGACCGCACCGGCCGAGACCACGCCATCCGAGTCGACGTCCTCTGCGCCGACGGCGTCGGAGTCGGCGAGTCCCGATGATGAGGGCGACGCCGGGATCGCGACCCCGGCCACGAGCGCCGAGTCCGCTGACGCGACTCCGCCCGCCCCGGCCGAGACCGCCACGGCACCCGCCGGGAGCGACGCGCCCGAGCAGCGCTCGTGGTGGGCTCCCGACAACAGCTGATCCGACCCGCAACCCTCCGGTCAGCCGACCGGGCGCGTCGATAGCCTGCCCGACGTGTCGTATCCCAACGTCGACCCGCAGCCCGACTTCCCGTCGCTCGAGCGCGCCATCCTCGAGAAGTGGGAGGCCGACTCGACCTTCGAACGGTCGATCGCGCAGCGTGATCCCGGCGTCGACGGCTCGAACGAGTTCGTCTTCTACGACGGCCCACCGTTCGCCAACGGCCTGCCGCACTACGGCCACCTCCTCACCGGCTTCGTCAAGGACGCGGTTCCTCGCTACCGGACGATGCGCGGCAACCGGGTCGAGCGGCGATTCGGGTGGGATTGCCACGGTCTCCCCGCCGAGGTCAAGGCCGAGCAGGAACTCGGCATCTCCGGGCATCCCGAGATCACGCGGTTCGGTATCGACAAGTTCAACGAGGCCTGCCGGCAGAGCGTGCTGCAGTACACCGACGACTGGCGTGCGTACGTCACCAGGCAGGCGCGCTGGGTCGACTTCGACAACGACTACAAGACCCTCGACCGCGACTACATGGAGTCGGTGATCTGGGCGTTCCAGCAGCTCTGGGAGAAGGGGCTCATCTACGAGGCCAACCGGGTGATGCCGTACTCGTGGGGCGCGGAGACGCCGCTCTCGAACTTCGAGATCCGACTCGACGACGCGACGCGACCGCGTCAGGACCCGGCGATCACGGTCGCCTTCGACCTGCATCCCCAGCCGGGAGATCCCGGTCCGATGAAGATGCTCGCCTGGACGACCACGCCCTGGACGCTGCCGTCGAACCTCGGGCTCATCGTCGGCCCCGACCTCGACTACGCGGTCATGGAGCTCGACGGTGAGTACTACGTCCTCGGCGCCAGCACGGTCGCCGCGTACGAGCAGCAGCTCGGCGAGGCCACCCAGCACTCGGTGCTGACCGGCCGCGACCTCATGGGTCGGACCTACGAGCCCTTGTTCTCGTACTTCGCCGATCGACCCGACCTGTACGGGTTCCGGGTTCTGGGCGACGACTTCGTCGCCACCGACGAGGGCACCGGAATCGTCCACATGGCCCCGGGCTTCGGCGAAGACGACCAACGCATCGGCGACGAAGCCGGCATGGGCATGGTGGTGCCGGTCGATGACAGCGGACGCTTCACCGACGAGGTGTCCGACTTCGCCGGGATGAACGTGTTCGACGCGAATCCCGAGGTCATCCGGTGGCTCAAGGATGCGGGCCGACTCGTGCGGCACGACACCTACGAGCACAACTACCCGCACTGCTGGCGCACCCACACGCCGATCATCTACCGGGCCATGCCGAGCTGGTACGTGAAGGTCACCGACATCCGAGACCGCCTCGTCGAGCTCAACCAGCAGATCAACTGGGTGCCGGAGAACATCCGCGACGGCCGATTCGGCAAGTGGTTGGAGGGCGCGCGCGACTGGTCGATCAGCCGCAACCGTTTCTGGGGTTCGCCGATCCCGGTCTGGCGGAGCGACGACCCGGCGTATCCCCGGATCGACGTGTACGGCAGCCTCGATCAGATCGAGGCCGACTTCGGTGTCCGCCCCGACGACCTGCACCGACCGTTCATCGACGAGCTGACGCGACCCAATCCCGACGACCCGACCGGCAACTCGACCATGCGGCGCGTGCCCGAGGTCCTCGATTGCTGGTTCGAGTCGGGTTCGATGCCGTTCGCGCAGGTGCACTACCCGTTCGAGAACGCCGACTGGTTCGAACACCATTACCCCGGCGACTTCATCGTCGAGTACATCGGCCAGACCCGCGGCTGGTTCTACACGCTGCACGTGCTCGCCACCGCGCTCTTCGACCGACCGGCGTTCTCCACCTGCGTCAGTCATGGCATCGTGCTCGGCGACGACGGCCAGAAGATGTCGAAGTCGCTCAACAACTATCCCGACCCGGTCGAGATGTTCGACCGGCACGGCGCCGACGCGATGCGTTGGCACCTGCTGTCGTCGGCGATCCTGCGCGGCAGCGACGGCATGGTCACCGAGGCGGGCATGCGCGAAACCGTGCGCCAGGTGCTGCTGCCGCTGTGGAACACCTGGTACTTCCTCTCGCTGTACTCCAACGCCTCCGGCCGGACCGGGACCGTGCGCACCGACTCCGAGAACGTGCTCGATCGCTACGTCATGGCGAAGACGCGCGACCTGATCGGCGATCTCACCGAGTCGATGGACGAATACGACCTCTTCGCCTCGTGTCAGCGGGTGCGTGAGTACCTCGATGTGCTCACGAACTGGTACGTGCGCCGGAGCCGGGCGCGGTTCTGGGAGGGCGACGCCGACGCGGTCGACACGCTGCACACCGTGCTCGAGGTGTTCAGTCGGCTCACCGCGCCGCTGCTGCCGTTCATCTCCGAGGCGATCCACGAGGGACTCGTCGGTGCCGCCTCCGAGCCGTTCGACAGCGTCCACCTCACCGACTGGCCGACGATCGACGAACTGCCAGCGGACGACGACCTCGTCGCGGCGATGGACCTGGCCCGCGACGTGTGCTCGTCCACGCTGTCGGTGCGCAAGGCCCACCAGCGTCGTGTTCGTCTGCCGCTCTCGTCGCTCACGGTCGCCACCCCCGACGCCGAGCGGCTCGCGAGGTTCACCGACCTGATCGCCGACGAGGTCAACGTCAAGGAGGTGTCACTGACCTCCGATGTCGGATCGATCGCCGAGGAGGAGCTCAAGCTCGTGCCGGCCAAGCTCGGGCCGCGGCTGGGCAAGGACGTGCAGGCGGTCATCAAGGCCCACAAGGCGGGCGACTGGAGTGTCAGCGGTGACGGTGCCGATCGGGTGGTCGTCGTCGGAGGACACGAACTCCAGGACGGTGAGTACGAGCTCGAACAGGTCGCAGCGGCCGACGTGGCCAGCGTCTCCTTGTCGTCGCACGCCGGCGTGGTCGCTCTCGACATCGACGTGACCGACGATCTCGAGGTCGAGGGCCGAGCCCGCGACCTCATCCGACTCGTCCAGCAGGCGCGCCGCGATGCCGACCTCCACGTCTCCGATCGGATCTCGCTCGAGGTGACGGCGTCGGAGCCGTGGATCCAGGCGATCGAGACGCATCGTGACCTCGTCGCGGGTGAGACCCTGGCGGTCGAACTCGACTCCCGCGTCGACGATCAGGCCGACGACCCGATCGTGATCGTGCGGGCCGTCGTCGGTGCCGTCGACTGATCAGATGTGACCTCCGTCGATCGAACACACACGCGACCTGCTGGCGGCCCATTCGGGTAGAGTCCGGCGCTCACGAACGCCGAGACGACGGGGGACGACATGGCCGCAGCGAAGAAGAAAGCCGCATCGGCGTCTTCGTCACGCTCGCGTTCGAAGGCCTCGGCCAAGAAGACGTCGGCCTCCTCGTCGTCGGCATCGAAGAAGACCGCAGCCAAGAAGGCAGCGGCGAAGAAGACCGCAGCCAAGAAGACTGCGACCCCCGCAGCGACCAAGAAGACCGCGTCCGCAACGAAGCGGACCAGCGATCGGAAGAAGGCCGTGAAGAAGACCTCCGCCACCTCCCCCACCTCCACGACCTCGACCTCGACCAGGTCGAGCGGTTCGAAGAAGGCGGCCGCCAAGAAGGCCGCGTCCAAGAAGAGCGCCGCGCGGTCGGCATCGACCACAACGGGGATCCTGTCCAACCAGCGCCCCGAGATGCTCGAGATCCCGTCCCCTCGTGGAACCACGAAGGACGGGATCTCGTACACCAAGGACTTCGACGTGAAGTTCCTCAAGACGCAGCGTGAGGAGCTCGAGGCTCGTCGCGAGTCCGAGATCAAACGGGCGACGCGTCTCGAGGACGAGGCCGAGAGTCTGATCGAAGACGGCGAGATGGGCGACGTGCAGTTCGACGACGAAGGTGGCGAGGGCGACACGATGGTCGTCCAGCGCGACCTCGACCGTGTCCTGTCCAGCCAGGCTCGTCAGGCGGTCGAGGAGATCGACGCCGCCCTCGCCCGGATCGAGGCCGGCACCTACGGCTACTCCGAGGTCTCGGGTCGTCCGATTCCCCGCGAGCGGCTCGAGGCGTTGCCCGAAACGACCGTCCTCGCCGAGGAGAAGGTGAGCGGCATCGGCCGCTGACCCCCGGTCGACCATGGCTCGTGCTGCGAGCGGCTGGGCGGCACCGGTCGGCCTCGCAGCGGCCGTCGTCGTCGTCGATCAGCTCACGAAACACTGGGCGCTGAACGCGCTGGCCGACGATCGGATCATCGACGTCGTCTGGACGCTGCGGTGGAACCTGGCGTTCAACCGGGGAATGGCGTTCAGCCAGGCCGAGGGCTTCGGGCCGCTCATCGCGCTGGTCGCCACCGGTGTCATCGTGTGGCTCCTGCTGTCGCTGCGCTCGATGGGCGGCTGGCTCAACACGGTGGGCATGGGGCTCGTGATCGGCGGCGCCGCGGGCAACCTCGTCGACCGGGCGTTCCGCAACGACGCGTGGCTCCGGGGTGGCGTGGTCGACTTCATCGACTTCCAGTGGTTCCCGATCTTCAACATCGCCGACATCGCGATCAACGTCGGCGCCGCGGCACTGATCCTCAACGCACTGCTGATGTCACGTCGCGATCCTGGCGACCCCGAGCCGACGGGGCCGGAGCCGGAGCCGGAGCCGCAGCCGGCGTCGTGATCGAGGAGTCG
Organism: Actinomycetota bacterium; assembly: GCA_039198505.1. Taxonomy (GTDB): domain Bacteria; phylum Actinomycetota; class Acidimicrobiia; order Acidimicrobiales; family Ilumatobacteraceae; genus Ilumatobacter_A. The sequence continues at coordinate 14,078 of JBCCTP010000058.1, forward strand.
ATCCCGGCGGCACTCGCCGGCGAACGACTCGACCGCGTCGTCGCGCTCATCGCCGACATCAGCCGGTCCGAGGCATCGGCTGCGATCGAGGCGGGCGGGGTGACGGTCGACGGTGTGCCGGCGACCGCCGGCAAGGTACGACTCGATGAGGGCACGACCGTGATCGTCGATCCGTCGACGGTGCCGGTGGCCGCTCCGCCGGGGCCGAACCCCGACGTCGAGTTCGGGGTCGTCCACGAGGACGACGCGGTGGTGGTCATCGACAA
>JBCCTP010000059.1:0-14301 GCA_039198505.1 Actinomycetota bacterium
CTCGTACAGCGCCGCCGACGAGGCGAATGTCGAGAGGTGTCCACCGATGCCGTCGGCGACCTTGTTCGCGTTGACCACCATCATCGCCGCGTTCCAGCGGACGAACGCCCGGATGCGGCGCTCGATGTGCTCGTCGCCGGGAAACCACGGCTCCTCCTCGCGGGGGATCGTGTTGACGTACGGAGTGGACACCGTGGCGGGGAACGACACCTGGGTCTCGTTCGCGCGCTCCATCAGCCGCGACAGCAGGTAGCGGGCGCGCGTCTTGCCGTAGGCGTCGACGACGGCATCGAGCGAGTCGAGCCACTCCTGGGTCTCCGTCGGGTCGATGTCGGGCAGCTGATGGACGTGACCGTCGAAGATCATGGCCCGCAGTCTCGCAGCATTTCGCCCGGTGACCGTTCGGTAACTTGCCTGGCGGCGTCGTTCTGGTGGCTCGCTCGTCGTCCGCTCTGCTTCCTCCTCGTCTCGCGTGCGGCTCGTCGCTGGCGCTTCCCTCGCCGCCGCCCGCCGATCGTTCCGTCGAGCCCGGGACTCGACGGAACAAGTGTCCGCTTCTGCCCGGGCCAGATCCGGAAAGTGTACGCTTCTGCCCGGGTCAGATTGCGGGACTGCAGCTGATCAGCGGGGAGTGGCCTCGACGGCGAGTCGGTCGGCGAGGTCGTTCATCGGGTCGCCGCTGTGACCCTTCACCCAACGGAACGTCACGTCGCCCTGTTCCACCAGCTCGATGAGCGGTTCCCACAGGTCGGCGTTCGCCACCGGTTGCTTCTTCGAGTTCTTCCACCCGTTGCGCTTCCAGTTCTTCCACCAGCCGTCGCGGAAGCAGTTGACGACGTAGGTCGAGTCGGACACGACCTCGACCGGGCGAGGCGATCCGTCGTCGGCCGTGCCGAGTGAGCGCACGGCTTCGAGCGCCGCTCGGATCTCCATCCGCTGATTGGTGGTGTCGGGGTCGCCACCTGAGCCAGCCGGTTCGCCGTCGGGGGCGACGGCCCATCCCCAGCCTCCCGGTCCGGGATTGTTGCTGCACGCCCCGTCGGTGAACACGACCACTCGCTCCGTCACGGCGTGCATCGTGCCATCGGGACGGACCACGCGGGTGGTTGTTCCGTCGAGTCCCGGGGTCGACGGAACAATGGGAGCTGGATCTGGCACGGGTCGGACGACTCAAGAACGGTGTGGTCGATGCCGATACAACCCTCGTGCCGATGTCGAGACTTCGTGCGCAGACGTTACGGTTGCGTGACGTGACCATCCGCCGAGGGTCCCGACGCGGCCGCGCACGGCGCGCAACGCGCCTCGCGACACGGCTTGCGACCGCGGGCGCGCTCGTCGCGGGATCCGCGCTCGTCGGCTCGGCAGCGACCACGACGGGTGCGGTGCACGCCGACGAGTCACCCGACGAGGTCATCGCACTCGTGCTCGAGGGCACCGGCTTCGGACACGGTCGCGGCATGAGCCAGTGGGGCGCGTACGGCTACGCCGTCGACCACGGCTGGGACTGGCGCCAGATCCTCGACCACTACTACGGCGGCACCAACCACGGAACCGTGTCGGCGGGTCAGCGCATCAACGTGCGCCTCACCCCGTACGACGGCATGGGTGACATCACCTTCATCTCCCACGGCTCCGGCGTGACGTGGAACGGCGTCACCGCGCCGTCGATGCGCGTCGTCGAGTCGGCCACCGGACGCTTCGACGTCTACCGCGGCAACACCATCGCGTGTCCCGGTGCGACCTCGATGACCGTGCCCGACGGACCGGTGCTGCAGGGCGCCACCAACAACTCGGACGTCCGCCTCATCCAGAGCTTCCTCAAGTCGTTCCAGTCGAGTTCGATCGGCGTCGACGGGTCCTTCGGACCGCAGACCGCCTCGACGCTGGCCTCCTGGCAGAGCTCACGCGGTCTCCCCGTCGACGGCTCGCGATGGGACGGCGACGACGCCGCTGCGGCACGGTCGCAGATCGGTGCCTCCGGGTCCGGCGTCACCTGGTCGTTCATCGGCCAGCACGCCCAGTCCCCGGGCAGCCCGGTTCGCCTCACGACCGCCGGCGGCGACTCGTGGAGCACCAGCCGCAACTCCGTCCTCGGTGTCTGCGCCGGCAACGGATCGGTCCGCCACTACCGCGGCGCTCTCCAGGTGGTCGACTCCGAGAACGGCAACCGGGTCGTCAACGACGTCAGCGTCGAGAACTACCTCCGCGGCGTCGTCCCGAAGGAGATCTCGGCCAGTTGGGCGTCCGCCGGCGGCGGCGCCGGCGCCAACTCGGTCCGCGCCCAGTCGGTGGCCGCCCGCTCGTACGGCCTCAGCGAGAACCGCACCGGCAACAGCTACGAGTACCGGGGCAGTAGTGTCCAGTTCGCCACCACCTGCGACACGACCTCGTGCCAGGTGTACGCCGGCGCGGCCACCCGGTCGTCGGCACTCGGCTCGCCGTCGCGAGTCGAGCAGGACGCGACCGATGCCGCCATCTCCGCCACGGCCAACGTCGTTCGGAAGTGGCCCAGCGGCGCGGTCGTCCGGACCGAGTTCTCGGCCTCGAACGGTCCGCGCACCGCCGGGGGAGCGTTCCCGCCGGTCGACGACATCGGTGACGACACCACTCGCAACCCCAACCACCGGTGGACCCGCGTGCTCGATGCTCACGCCATCGCCGCGTCGTACGGCCTCGGGACCGTGACCGCGGCCTACATGACCGAGGCGCAGTCGTCGACGTACGACGACTTCGACGGGATCTGGTTCAACGATCTCGTCATCGAGGGGACGCGGGGGACCGAGCGGTGGCAGGCCTGGGACTTCCGCAACGAGTTCGATCTCCGCTCGCCGGGATTCACGGTCCGGGCGATCACGCGAGACACGGCGGCCACGACGTTCGCACTCATCGGCGACTCGGTCAGCAACTCGATCGCCCACTCGGGTGACTCCGAACTGCGGCGGCTGCTCGACGGCACGTTCGTGTCGGCCCGGTACGACGTGCAGGACGCACGTTGCACGGTGAAGCCCTCGTGCCGCGGAACGAGCGGCATCGAGGCGGCCCAGCAGGTTCCTCGCGGCACCGACCTCGTCGTCGTCGCACTCGGCTACAACGACGATCCGTCCACGTTCGACACCGCCGTCGACACGATGATGCAGACGCTCCGCGACCGCGACGTCGCCCAGGTCGTGTGGGTCAACATGGCCGAGATCCGACGGAGCTCGTCCGGTTCCTTCTACGGCCCGGCGAACTCCGCGCTCCAGGCGGCGCAGGGCCGTTGGAGCGAGTTGACCGTCGTCGACTGGAACGCGCAGAGCGACACGGCCGAGCGCGATCGTTGGTTCACCGACGGCGTCCACCTCACCGTCACCGGTCAGGCCGAGTTCGCCGTGTGGCTGCGAGACGAGATCGTCGGAGCCGCTCCGAGCCATTACCTCTCGCCGCCGGAGCGGATCGTTCTCCCCGTCGTCGGTCAGGAGCTGACCACGCCGGACGGCTCCACCGCGACGATCCCCGAGAACGCCACCGGCGTCGCACTCAACGTGACCGTCGTCAGGCCTGCCCAACGTGGCTTCGCCACCGTGTGGCCGTGCGCCTCCGAGCGCCCCTTCGTGTCCAGCCTCAACTACGAGGCGGGCGACACGCTCGCCAACTCGATCATCGCGCCGGTCGACCCCGACGGGACCGTCTGTCTGTACTCGTCCCAGGGAACCCACCTGGTCGTCGACGCCGCCGGATGGTTCGACGGCCCGATCGACGACGGTGACTCCTTCGGGGCGACCAACGGTCCCTTCGTGGGTGTCTCGCCCGTCCGCCTGGTCGACACCCGCGACGGCACCGGTGGCCGGACGAGCGCCGTCACACCGACGTCTCCGCTCGCCATCCCCATCGCCGGTCGATCGCTCGTCACCGCGGCCGGCGCAACCGTCGACGTACCCGGCGACGTGGCCGCCGTGTCGCTCAACGTGGGTGTGGTCCGTCCCGACCGCAACGGCTTCGTCACCGTCTGGCCGTGCGGCGTCGACCGTCCTCTGGCCTCCAACGTCAACTTCGATGCCGGTGCCATCGTCAGCAACGGGGTGGTCGCACCCGTCGGCGACGACGGCCGTGTGTGCATCCACGTCGAGGCCGTCGCCGAGGTCGTCGTCGATCTCGCCGGCTTCTTCGACGGGACCATCCCGTCCGACGTCGTCGCCGACGCGCAGGGGATCGCATCGCTCTCGTCCGGCGATGACGACACGACCGACCCGGCGACGACCACGACGACCACCACCACGACGACACCTCCGGACACCACGGCGCCCGACACCACCGTGCCGACCACGACGGCGCCCGCGACGACACTCCCCGAGACGACCGTTCCGACCACCACCACGCCGGCCACCACCACGCCGGCGACCACCACGCCGGCGACCACCACGCCGGCGACCACCGTCCCGGTCGAGGCCGACCCGGTCGACCTCCCGACCACCCCGGCGTTCCGCGCCACGGTCCCCACGCGACTCGCCGACACCCGACCGGCCGAGGGTGGCTCCGGCGTCGTGCAGCCGTCCGAGCCGCTCGTGGTGCAGGTGCGCGGCGCAGCGCTGACCGACCCGTCGGAGCCCGGCGGCGCCGTGGCGGTCCCCGACGACGCCACGGCGGTCGCGCTGAACCTCGCCGTCGTGCAAGCGCAGGCGAAGGGTTTCGCAACGGTCTGGCCGTGCTCCGCCGATCGGCCGCTCGCGTCCAACGTCAACTTCTCGGCCCGACGCAACATCTCCAACGCCGTCGTCGCTCCGATCGGGACCGACGGAACCGTCTGCGTGTTCGTCGACCAGCCCGCACACCTCGTCGTCGACGTGGCCGGGTGGTTCCGCGGTGGTGACCAGCCGAGCTTCGTCGGAGCGGTTCCCGAACGCCTGGTCGACACCCGCATCGCGGTCGGGCCGCTCCCCGTCTGACCTCTCCCGACCGACGCCGCAGCGCGGTCCGCTCCGACCGCACGATTTCTGCGCGAGTTGGCGGGGTCGATTGCCCGACGGATCGGGTCGGCGTCTACCGTTCGGGCCCGTATGGACATCTCAGGTGCAAGTGCAATCGTCACCGGCGGCGCCTCGGGCATCGGTGCCGCGTCGGCCCGCATGCTCGCCGAGCGTGGAGCCAAGGTCGTCATCGCCGACCTCCAGGAGGACAAGGGCAACGAGCTCGCCGACGAGATCGGCGGTGCGTTCGCCAAGGTCGACGTCACGAACACCGACGACATCATCAACGCGGTCGAGATGGCCAAGTCGATGGGTCCGGTGCGCGTCCTCGTGAACTCGGCCGGCATCGGTTGGGCTCAGCGAACCGTGGGCCGCGACGGCTCGCTCGACTCCGCGGCCAACCTCGACGCCTTCACGAAGGTCATCGCGATCAATCTGATCGGTTCGTTCGACTGCATCCGCGTCGCGGCCACCGCGATGAGCACGACCGATCCGCTCGAGCACGGTGAGCGTGGTGCGATCGTCAACATCGCGTCGGTCGCCGCGTTCGACGGCCAGATCGGCCAGGCGAGCTACTCCGCCTCCAAGGGTGGAGTGGTCGGCATGACCCTGCCGGTCGCCCGCGATCTCGCCGCGGTGGGCGTGCGCGTCAACACGGTGGCGCCCGGACTCATCGACACACCGATCTATGGCGAGGGCGAGGCCAGCGAGCAGTTCAAGGAGAACCTGCAGAAGGGTGTGCTGTTCCCGAAGCGCCTCGGCGATCCCGATCAGCTCGCGTCGATGGTCGTCGAGTGCATCACCAACAGCTACATGAACGCCGAGACCATCCGCGTCGACGGCGGGATCCGGATGCCGCCGAAGTGACACCGGCGCGGCTCCTCGCCATCACCGCCGTCGCGGTGCTCGGTGTCGCGGCATGCGGCGACGACGAGGAACCAGCCGCCTCGTTCGAGGTCGATCCAGCGACCGACGAGTCGTCGGATCAGCTCGAGTCGTCCGCCCTGAGCGAGGCCGACCAGGAGCTCGCCGACGCCATCGCGGCCGATCTCGCCGCCAACGACGAGGCAGGCTTCGCCGACGTGTTCGACACCCAGTGCATGGCGGAGGGCACGGTCGCCGCCCTCGGCGGCGCCGACGCGATCGAGTCCGAGTATGGGGTCACGCCCGAGGCCGTCGGTGCGATCGGCGACACCGAGCTGTCCGCTGACGACGCTCGGGCGGTGGCCGCGGCCTACGGCGAGTGCGGAGACTTCGTCGAGTTGTTCGTTCGCACGTTCGCCGCGGACGGATTCCCCGAGGATCAGGCCCGGTGCCTGCTCGACGGGGTCGACGACGACCTGTTCGAGCAACTCATCGCTGCCGGGTTCTCGGCAACCGGGGAGTCCGCTGCTCAGGATGCGCTCACCAGCATCCTCAACGAACGGGCCGCCTCCTGCACGACCGAGGCGTGACGGTCGTCAGAGGCGCCGTCGGTGGAATGACGACGGCGACCGCCGGGTTGACCTCGCCATGAAAGCGATCTTCAACGGCCAGGTCATCGCCGAGTCGGACGACACGGTCATCGTCGAGGGCAACCACTACTTCCCGCCCGAGTCCGTCCGCACCGAGTTCCTGTCGTCACCGACCGGGCACTCCACCCACTGCCCGTGGAAGGGTGACGCGGGCTACCACGACGTCACCGTCGACGGCGAGACCGCGTCGAACGCCGCGTGGTTCTACGCGGCACCGCTCGAGAAGGCCACCCACATCAAGGACCACGTCGCCTTCTACCCGGTGGTCTCCGTCACCGACTGAGCCCGCACGAGCGGCGGTCGCCGCTCGCCGTTGCGCCCCGGTCGGATCGCTGATCAGGTCGTGTAGTCGGCGTTGAATCGGACGTACTCGTCCGAGAGGTCGCAGCCGTACACGGACGCGGCCGCATCGCCCGTGCGGAGTGATACGTGGATGACGACGTGGTCGCTCCGCATGTAGCTCGAGAGCGAAGCGAGCGCATCGTCGTCGAGGAGGTCTGGGTACACCTCGGTGTCGCCGAACCGGATGACGACTGAGTCGGCGTCGACGTCGGTGTCGTCCTCGCACTTGCCGATCGCCATCGCGACGCGACCCCAGTTGGGGTCTCCGCCGTGGACCGCCGTCTTGACGAGCGGCGAGTTGACGATCGCCTTGCCGACCCGACGCGCCTGCGCGGGGTCGGCGGCCTGATCGACGACGACCTCGATGAGCGAGTTGGCGCCCTCCCCGTCGCGAGCGATCTGCTTCGTCAGATCGAGGCACACGTCGTACAACGCCGTCTCGAACGCGGTGAGGTCGACCGACCCTGCGTCGCCCGAGGCCAGGACCACCGACGTGTCGCTCGTGGACGTGTCGGTGTCGATCGAGACGCAGTTGAAGGTGCGGTCGACGACCCGCCGGAACGCTGCGTCGAGGTCGGACGACCCGATGTCGGCGTCGGTGAAGAGCAGCGAGATGTGCGTCGCCATCTTCGGTTCGATCATGCCGACGCCCTTGGCGACGCCGACGACCCGGGCGTGGGATCCACCGACCGTCGCCTCGGCGGTCTTGGCGGTGGTGTCGGTCGTCATGATCCCGCGGGCGACCGCGACGGCGTCGGTGGAGGTGAGCGCGTCGGGCATCGCGGCGATGCCGGCTCGGACCGCCGCCATCGGGTATGTCCGACCGATGACCCCGGTGGAGGCGACGAGGACGTCGCTCGGGGCGACACCGAGCTGCGCGGCCACGCGGGCGACGAGTTCGTCGGCGTCCTGGCGGCCTCGCTCACCGTTCGCGACGTTGGCGTTCTTCGAGATGACGACGACCGCCTGCGCCTCTCCTGATGCGACGTTCGCCCTGCTGATGTCGACGCTCGGACCCGAGAACCGACTCCGGGTGAACACGCCCGCTGCGGCGGCCGCACGATCGGCGACGACGACCACGAAGTCGGCGGTCTCGTCCTTGATCCCCACGTTCGCGACGTGGCAGCGGAATCCCGATGGAAGCGAAGTCATGGCGACGACGGCCTGGTCAGGCCGCTGGGCTGTCGGCGTCGCCGGTACGCGCGGCGACGGCCTGCGCCACCTTCGTGAAGATCGACTCCATCGCAGCGACCTCGTCGGCGGTGAGGTGATCGAAGATGACGCTGCGCACGCTGGCCACGTGGTGAGGTGCCGTGTCCTCGAGGAGCGCACGACCCGACTCGGTCAGCGCAGCGAGCATGACACGTCCGTCGTGCGGGGAGCGGAGACGCTCGACGTGGCCGTCGGACACCAGTCCGTCGAGACGGCGGGTCAGACCGCTCGGCGAGAGTTGGAGGACGTCGGCGAGATCGCACATGCGCATCTGCGAGTCGTCGGCCTCGGTGAGGTACACGAGCACCTGGTAGTCGCCGAGCGTGAGTCCGTGTGCCGCGAGGTCGTGCTCGAGCGCGGTCGTGAGGTCGCCGTGGGTCTCGATGAATGCTCGCCACGCACGCTGCTCGTCGTCGCTCAGCCATTTCGTGCTCACGCAAGCATCGTACGAGGCGACCCGAGCAGTCGGTGCCGATGTGTCCGATTTCCTGACGATTCGGTGTTAGGTGCGCTGACGAATCGCCGTCAGGACTCGACGACGCCGGCCAGGCGGACGAGGGTCTTCTCGATCGCCGCCGCGTTGTCCGCCGGGTAGTTGACGAGTTTCAGCGCGAACGGGACCAGTGCGGGTCGCCAATCGAACTCCTCGGTGACCTTGGTGCGGGGCGAGTCGTCGGTCGAGTCGTCGGTCGGCTCGAGCGTGTACCGCCACACGTGTCGACCGAGGTGGCGCCACGCGATCGTCTCGTTCTCGACGAACTCGACGACGTGGTTCGTCATCGCGTACGGCAGGAACCGCTTCATGCTCATCCCGAACTTGGCGCCCTCGGAGAGTCGGGTCGGTGCGGTGTTCCTGGCCCGAACCACGGTCCCCGAACCGTCGAACTCGGGATGGCGGGACGGATCGGCGAGCAGGTCGAAGATCGCGTCGGGTGCGGCATCGATCACGATGCTGCGGCGTTCGACCCGATCGGGTGCGTCTTCGACGACGACGTCGGTGGCCATGCGGGTGTCTCCTCGTGCGGGTGGTGGATCCGGGCGACGAATGATGAGTCGGTGACGGTCAGGCCGCTGCGGCGACGCCGAGTCGGTCGAGGACGGTTTCGGCGCAGCGGCGTCCCGAGAACAGCGCTCCCTGGATGCTGGCGGTGTCGCGGTGGTCGCCGCACACGAACCGTCCGTCGGCCAGTGCGACGGGCTGCTTCGGATGGAACGGTGGTGTCTGGCGCGGTTGCCCGTGCGGGATCCGGTAGACGGCGAGTTCGTCCCAGCCGTCGACCTGCGGCCCCCACCAGTCGCGGAGCTGCTCGCGGGCGAGCCCGGCGACGTCGCCCTCGGCGATGCCGGGCAGTGCCGCCGCGACGAGGTGGCGGCCCGCCGGTGCGTAGGCCGGTGCCACGTTGCTCATGACCGCGACGTTGAGGACCGGTCCGCGACCGGTGCCGTCGAGCACGATCAGCTTCTCGTCGATCGGCGCCTCGTCGGCGGCGAAGTAGACGCAGCCCGCCGACTTCGATCCGGGATCGGGGAATCCGAGGAGGTCGGCAGCGGCAGGCCCCTCGACCGCCACGACGGTCGCGGCCGCGACGAGCTCGTCGCCGCCGTCGATCCGGACGGCATCGGCGGTGACCTCGGTGACTCGCTGACCGAGCCGGATCGTGCCGGCCGGAAGGCGCGCCGCGAGCTGCTCGGGGATCTGTTGCATCCCGGACGCCGGCACCGCCGAGTCACCGTCGGCGAGCATCCGGAAGATCACGTCGAACATCCGCCGGCTGTCGCCGAGTTCGGGATCGAGCTGGATTCCCCCCACGAGCGGTGTGAAGAACCGTTCGACGATCGCATCGGAGAAGCCGTCGGCCCGGAGCGCGTCGCCGGTCGTGGTGTCGTCGCCGACCACGAGGCGCGCCGGGTGGATCGATCGGAGGCGACGGCGGAGCAGCGCGATGCGGAGCTTGTCGGGGAGGGATCCGATGGGTGCGAGTGCGGTCGAGACGACGCGGGTCGGGGAGCGGAACGGATCGACCACCGCCGAGCCCTTCCCGTCGCGCCAGACGAGTGCGCCCGGGTCGAACGCCCGGAGGTCGAGTGCGTCGACGTCGAACTGGCGGTGCAGCTCGGGGTACGCCGTGAGCATCACCTGGAATCCGCGGTCGAGCAGGAACCCGTCGACCTCGTCGGTGCGGACGCGTCCTCCGACGCCGTCGGACGCTTCGACGACCGTCACCGGCACGCCGGCGTCGTGGAGCGTCGTGGCACACGCGAGCCCGGACAGGCCGGCGCCCACGATGACGACGGGAGCGTCGCCGGACGGCCCGTCCTGGGCGGTCATCAGCGCCCCAGGAGGTGGCGGAGGGCCGACTCCAGGTCGCGATGGGCGAATTCGTATCCGTCTCGCTCGAGCACGGTCGGAAGGACCTTCTGACCGGTGAACAGCAGGTTCTCGGCCAGCTCGCCCCCGAGGAGCAGCTTCGGGCCGAACTTCGGGATCGGGAGGAACGTGGGCCGTCCGAGGACGCCGCCGAGCGTCTTCGTGAACTCGGCGTTGGTGACCGGCTCGGGGGCCGTCAGGTTCACCGGACCCGACACGTCACTGGAGAGCAGATGGAGGATGGCGCTCACCTCGTCGTCGATCGAGATCCAGCTCTGCCACTGCTGGCCGCTGCCCATCTTCCCGCCGAGTCCGAACTTGAACAGCGGGAGCTGCTTCTTCAGGGCGCCGCCGTCGGCCGAGAGGACGATGCCGGTGCGGAGGAACACGACCCGCGTGGCTCGCTGTGCCGGTGCCGCAGCTGCCTCCCAGGCGTCACACACCTCGGCGAGGAAGCCGTCTCCCAGGGGGCTGGTCTCGTCGAACTCGGCCGTGGGGCTCGCTCCGTAGTACCCGATCGCCGAGCCTGACAGGAGGACCGACGGCGGGTTGCTCGCGGAGCTCACGGCCTGCGCGACGAGGTCGGTGCCGATCGTTCGGCTCTCGAGGATCTCCTTCTTGTACGCATCGGTCCACCGCTTGTCGCCGATGCCGGCGCCGGCGAGGTGGACCACGGCGTCGATCCCGTCGAACGCCTGGTCGTCGATCTTCTTTTCGCTGATCGACCAGCCGATCTGGTTGTCGCCCGGCGACGACCGCACGACGGGCACGACCTCATGGCCCTCGTCGGTCAATCGACGTGACAGAGCCGTTCCGATGAGCCCGCTCGAACCGGTGATGGCGATGCGCATGGCGACGGAGCGTACGGGTGACGTCACTCACCTGCGTACCGCAGGTGCACCACAGAACCGCACGCCGGCGAGCTGTCCGCATCTGGCACGGGCGGAAGCGGACGGTTGTTCCGTCGAGTCCCGGGGTCGACGGAACGTTCGACGTCGAGTACTCAGGTCGCGTTGGCGATGAGTTCTTCGAGGATCGACTCGTCGACGCGGCCGGTGGTCTCGATCGAGCCGTCGGGCGACACGAGCTTCAGTGCCGGCTGGAAGGCGACGTCGAACCGTGCGAACACATTGCCGGGATCATCGGAGATCTGGGGGAACGTCAGGCCGTGGCGGTCGACGAACCCCTGGAAGGAGTCCTCGGACCCGGTCCAGGCGACGCCGACGAAGTTGACCTGATCTGCGTAACGGAGGGCGACCTCTTCGACCGAAGGGGCTTCACGATTGCAGATGCTTCAAGTGGGCGACCAGAACCAGAACGCCGTCGGCTTGTCGCCGAGGGTCTGGGCGTCGAGTTCGCCGCCGCCGACCAGCGGAGCGGTGAAGTTGAGGATGCCGGATGCGGCATCGCCGCCGCCGTCGCTCGATCCCGCGTCGGCGGACGCCTCGGCGGGAGCGTCGGGTGCACCGTCGGCTGCATCGTCGGACGAATCGCTGCCGCAGGCGGCGACGGCGAGTCCGGCGACGATCGCCAGCGCACCCAGTCGGGGGGAGAGGGATGCCATGACCATGACGGTACCGAGGTGTTCCGATCCGTCCAGGACGCACCACCGACGTTTCGGATTCGTTGATCGCCAATACCCTCGGCCGCCGATGAAGACGAGGACGCTGATGCTGCTGTCGGTGGCCACGGCGCTCGCCATCCTCCTCGCCGGAGGGGTCCTCCTCCTCCAGTTGTCGAGCGACAGTTCCACGATCGCCCCCAGCCCGATCGGCTCACCCGTCCGGGTCGGTGACCTCGAGATCACCGTGAACGGCTCGGCCGAGGACGGCGGCGTGATGTCGGTCGACGCCACGCTGGGCGGGGTCGACGACGACCTGGCCAGCATTCGCCTGGTCACCGGGGATCGCACGCTCGAACCGATCGCCGCACCCGCCGACGGTCGCTGCGTCGAGATCACGGTCGCCGAGCAGACGTGTCGCGTCGAGTTCGACGTCAGCGCCGCCACCACCGACAACCGCACGCTGGTGGTGCGGCGCGGCGACGACCAGGCGAACTGGATCCTCGTCTCGCTCGGCTGACGGCGCCGACCGACCGGCGGGGCATGTTGTCCGGTGTCTGGCCTTCGACGACCCGCTCGCCGACCAACCGGCGTGAGCGGCATCGCCCGGGTGGGCGGTACGGTGCACCGACGTGAGTGATCATTTCGATCTGGTCGTGATCGGCGGGGGCCCCGGCGGCTACTCCGCTGCTCTCTACGGAGCGTCCGCCGGCCTCAAGGTCGCCCTCGTCGAGAAGGACGCGCTGGGCGGCACCTGTCTCAACCGAGGGTGCATTCCCGCCAAGGCGTTCCTCGAGACGGCGGCGGTCAAGCGCCACGTCGACCACAGCTCCGACTTCGGCATCGGCTCCGGTGAGTCGACGGTCGACTTCGCCCGCACACAGGAGCGCAAGCAGGGCATCGTCGCCGGCCTCGTCGGTGGCATCGCCGCGATGTGCAAGGGGCGCAAGGTCGAGGTCTTCAACGGCACCGGCTCACTCGGAGCCGGGCGCACCGTCACGGTCGCCATGAACGACGGCGGGTCGGCCACCATCACCGGCGACGCGGTCATGCTCGCCAGCGGCTCGGTCCCGCGCCTCATCCCCGGTTTCGAGCGGGGCGGCCCGATCATGACCTCCGACGAGGTCCTCGACCTCGACACGGTCCCGGCGCGTGTCGCCGTCATCGGCGGTGGGGCGATCGGTTGCGAGTTCGCGTCCACCTTCGCCGACCTCGGTTCCGAGGTGACCATCCTCGAGGGTCTGCCGAAGATCCTCCCGGGCCTCGACAAAGACGTCGCCAAGGTCGTCGAGCGCTCGTTCAAGAAGAAGAAGATCGACATCAAGACCGGGGTGATGGTCAACGGCCACACCCCCAACGACTCGGGCGGCACGGTCGTCGCATTCGGCGACGGTGAGTCGGTCGAGGTCGACGCAGTCGTCGTGTCGGTCGGTCGCCGTCCCTTCGCCGACGAGCTCGGTCTCGACGGCACGGCGGTGCAGGTCGACGAGCGCGGCTTCGTGGTGGTCGACGATCACTGTCGCACGGCCGAGCAGGGCGTGTACGCCGTCGGTGACCTGATCAACACTCCGCAGCTGGCCCACGTCGGGTACGCCGAGGCGATCCTCGTCGTGAAGGACGTCCTCGGCGAGTCGCCGATGCCGGTCATGTACGACCGGGTTCCGTGGGCCATCTACTGCCACCCCGAGGTGGCGTGGGCCGGCCCCGGTGAGGACGAGGCCAAGGAGGCCGGCCACGACGTGGTCGTGGGCAAGCACCCGTTCAAGTTCAACAGCCGGGCGCAGATCCTCGGCGAGACCGAAGGCCTCGTGAAGGTCATCGCCAAGAAGAACGCCGACGGCTCGGCGGGCCAGATCCTCGGGGTCCACATGGTCGGTCCGTGGGTCACCGAGCAGCTCTCGGGCGGCTACCTCGCGGTCAACTGGGAGGCGACCGTCGACGAGGTCGCGGAATTCCTCCAGCCGCATCCGAGTTTGACCGAGTTGTTCGGCGAGACGGTCCTGTCTCTCACCGGCCGCAGCTTCAACGGCTGATCGCCTCCGCCCGTCGCACGTTCACGTTTCCGCTTTCGCCCATCTCCCCCCACCACCCGACGAAGGACTTCCGATGGCAGACGTCACGCTTCCCCAGCTCGGTGAGACCGTCACCGAGGGAACGATCACCCAGTGGTTCAAGAGCGTCGGCGAGACCGTCGCCGAAGACGAGCCGCTCTTCGAGGTGTCGACCGACAAGGTCGACACCGAGGTCCCGTCGCCGGTCAGCGGCACCGTGACCGAGATCCTCGCCGAGGAGGGCGACACCGTCGAGGTGGGCGCCGTGATCGCCCGCGTGGGCGACGGCGACGCCGCGCCCGCACCCGCA
>JBCCTP010000060.1:0-14296 GCA_039198505.1 Actinomycetota bacterium
CGCGTAGGTGCCCGGCGCCGCCTACTGCTCACCCGTCTCGGGGTGGGTGAATCTCGCTTGCCACCGGCCGGATGGGAGCCTGCGGATCGTGCCGAAACCTCGCCGCTTTGCCATCGACCTGTCCCTTCGTGCCTGATGCTACAGGCAGGATATAGGCACGCTCGAGCACTCGATGTCAACGGGGAGACAGTCGAGACGTCCCTGATCAGGGACTTTCGTTGTGGAGACGATCGGAATCGAACCGACGACCTTCTGCTTGCAAAGCAGATGCTCTACCAATTGAGCTACGTCCCCGCGTGGTGAAGATGGTCCGTCGCCGGGCCACCTGGTCAACCAGCGTAGCGGTCGTCCGCGACGGTCCTCACGGGTTCACCGCCACACTGTCGACCGTGTTCGACCTGCACTCACCACGCGACTGGCTCCGCTGGATCGGTCGGAACGCACGTCGGGTCCTGGTCTTCCTGCTGGGTGTGGCCGTTCTCCTCGCCGGCGTCGCGATGCTCGCGCTCCCCGGACCCGGTGTGCTGGTGATCATCGTTGGACTCGTCATCCTCGGCACCGAGTTCACGTGGGCCGAGCGCGCACTCGACCGCACCACGCAGACCGCGGCCGGCGCGGCGACTGCGGTGCAGGGTTCGGCGACCGGCCGATGGAGTCTCGTCGCATCGGGCGTCGGGATGATCGTCGGCGGCATCGTCCTGTCGATCCTGTTCCCCGGCTTCGTCGTGGCCGGCGTGTCGATCTCGATCGCCGGCGTCATCGGCCTCTGCACCCTCCTCCCGCCCGTCCAGGCGTGGATCCAGGAGAAGGCGAACACCCCGATCGCCGACGATTGAGGGACTTCGTGTCAGCGCATCCTGCGAGTTCGGCGGGATGAGCTGACGTGAACTCGGCCGAGGTCGATCCGTGTCAGCGCATGCTGCGAGTTCGGCGGGATGAGCTGACGCGGAAGGGATCCCCCCGGTAGTCGGACCCGGTCAGTCGTCTTTGAGGGCGACGGCGTTGGGGGTCACGTTCATCTTCGGTTCGTACTCGGCGACCTCGACCTCGCGGCCTTCGCTGCGGAACATCGTGACGAGCGCCGATCGGCACGACGCACACGGTCCGTAGTACTCCTCGACCGCCGTTGCCCCGCAGCGCGGGCACGTGAACTCCATCGCCTCCGACCGTACCTCTGTGAGCGGTCACACCGGAGCACCACCGAGCGTCGCCGGTTGCGTACCATCGCCAGCGATGGGCGAGTCGAGTTTCCCTCCACCGCGGAGGAGCTCCGGCGTCCCACCGGTCGGCGCTCGCACCCCTGGCCTCGAGGATCTGTCCGACCCCGACGGGATCGAACGCGACGACGAGTGGGACGACGACTGGGACGAACGCGAGCCCAACTTCCTCGTCCGCCGCGTCGTGGCGATCGGCGCCGTGCTGGCGGTGCTCGTGGGCGGTGGCGTCCTCGTCGGGCGGGTGTTGTCGGACGACGACGAATCGACCGCCACGGCCGCCGACGCCGACTGGAACTCGCTCGCCGTCGTGCTCTCCGACGAGATCCTGGTGTTCGACGCCGGCGCGTCGGCCGACGAGGGCGAGATCGCCGAGCCGACCGACACGTTCGATCCCCGCCTCGACCCCACCGACGGCGAGGTCGTGCAGCTCGACGAGTGGCTCCTCACGCTCGGCGACGACGGACGGCTCCTCATCACCGACCTCCGCGACGGAACCTCGTCCATCGAGCGATTCGAGGCGGGCTCGATCATCTCCCGGGGCACCACGCGCACCGACCTCGCCGTGATCGGCAGCGTCGGGGGCGGCGAGGCATCCATCGTCCGCCCGGCCTCGGGCAGCGTGATCGAACTCGGCGCCGCGGCGGGTCTCTCCGACCCGTTGATCTTCGCCGAGTCGGTGCGGGTCAACCCGGCCGGTACGCATGCGGCGGTCTCCGACGCCAACACGTTCCAGAGTGCGGTGATCGACCTCGAGAACGGGACCGCCGAGCTGCTCGCCGGCCAGGCTGTCGCTCTCGACGACGACCAGATCGTCACCTCACTGCGCGCCGGTGACGAGACCGAGCTCGAGTTCTTCGACCTCGCGGGGGAGCGGATCGGATCGATCGACGTGCCGACGCCGGTCAGCGTCGTGACGACCGACCCGGGCCGAGCGCTCGTGTTCGACTCCGACGGAACCGTGCGCCTCATCGACGCCGACGGCGGCGACATCGAGGACCTCGGACCGATCATGGTGGAGGACACCGGAGAGGGCGACGACGAATCCGCCGACACCTCGGTCCCGGCCGAGCCGCTCGTCGGCGTCGAACTCGGAGACGTGTTCACGGCCGTGGCGGTGCGCTCGGGCGACGGTGTCCTCGTCCTCGGTGACGGTCGGCTCGCGTTCCTCGACGACGACGGCTCGGTCATCGCGGTCGTCGAGGGAGAGATCGGCTCGCGGGTGCAGCACGGTGTGGAGTGCGTCGTGACCGGAGGCTTCCGACCGCGAGCCGATGTCGTCATCTGGAACCTCCGCACCGGTGAGGCCCTCGCCGGAGCGCAGACGGTCCAGATCCTGACCACGACTCCCGACGGGTGCGCCGCTGTGATCGAACGGTCGGGTCAGCGACAGATCCTCGCTCCCGACGGCTCGGCGACCGACCTCATCAGCGACCGGATCGTCGGTCTCGCACCCGATGCGTCGTCCTACGCCGCCATCGAGAACCGCACCGTCTCGTTGGTCGACGTCGACCCCGAGGCCGAGGAGCCCGATGCGGTCCCGCTCCTCGACCGCGTCGGCACGGCGACCGTCTACTTCTTCGAACGGTGACCACCGCAGACCCCACCGATCCCGACTCCGACCCGGTGTGGATCGAGATCGACCGGGGCGAGGTGACCTGGCGCTTCGACGGTGACTTCCTCGCCTCGAACTGGACCTGCATCTTCGGCGCCGGGTGCCGCGGGATCCTCGATCGACCGGCGGACGAACTGCACCAGGGATGCTGCTCCCTGGGTGCCCACTTCGGCGATGGCGAGGCCGGCCGCGAGGAAGCGATGCAGATCTCGGCGATGGCCGCACTGCTCACGCCGGAGCAATGGCAGTACCACCACGTCGGGACCGACGGGATCTTCGGCGACGAGGCCCGGTCGTGCACGGCGGTCGTCGACGGTGCGTGTGTCTTCCTCAACCGGCCCCACTTCGCTCGCGGACCGGGCTGCGCGCTCCACGTCGCCGCGCTCGACGCCGACGAGCGACCGCTCGACTGGAAGCCCTCGGTCTGCTGGCAGCTCCCGCTCTACGTCGACTGGGCGCCGATCGATCCCGACGATCCGTTCGGTCCCGAGACGGCGACCGTTCGCCGATGGGGTCGCACCCAGTGGGGCGATCACGGCCGGACGATGGCGTGGGCGTGCACCGAGCGCGCCGACGGCGGAGAGGCCTACGTCGGTGAGTCGCCGGTCGTCGAGTCGCTCGCCGACGAGCTCCGCGAGATCATCCGCGACGACGCCGTGCTCGTCGAACTGCGCCGCCGCGTCACGCACCGTTCGTGATCGACGCGATCGACGCCCGCGCCGCGTCGGCGTGGCCGAGGTGATGCAGCATCAGCGCACCGTCGATCTGTGCCATCAGCGCCGCCGCCGACTCGTGTGACGCAGTGACCGCGGCGTCACCGGTCAGGTCACCGACGTCGATCCGCTCGGCGAGCCAGGCGACCCAGACCGCCGTCATCTGGTGGGCGAGCGTGCGATGCGGCTCGTCGCCCGCGGCGGCTCGGCCGACCAACTCGAACCAGAGAGCGAAGACCGGATCGGTGTCGTCGGTGACGAGCAGCGGATAGGCGGTGCGCAGGAGGTCGGCGATCGGTCGGCGCTCCGAGCCGAACGCCTCCTCGAGCGCTCCGATCAGGCGGCCACCGAGTTCACCGAGGACGCGTTGGAGCAGATCACCCTTGGTGGGGAAGTAGTAGACGATCGTCCGGTCGGCCACACCGACCCGTCGGGCGAGACGTCCGAAGGTGAGCGCCGCCAATCCCTCCTCGAGTGCGAGCTCGACAGCGGCGTCGAGGAACGACTGCTCGTCGTGTTTGGTGCCCATCGCCCGCTGCGCCGCGCCCGACCCCGGCCGACGTCGACTCGGTCAGCCGGTTGGCCCGACCGGAACCACCGGTCCCAGCACTCGGTCGAGGTACGGGTTCGCGAAGGTCGCGTCGGGGTCGAGTCGTGCGCGGAGCTCTCGGAAGTCGTCCCACTCGGGGTAGCGATGCGCGAGCGTCGCGGCCGTCTGGAAGTGCATCTTCCCCCAGTGGGGGCGACCGGCGTAGTCGTCCATGATCGCCTCGACGCCCTGGAAGTAGGCGTCGTACGGCACGCCGACGTACTGGTGCACGGCGATCCATCCCGACGCTCGACCGGTGCCGGTCGACAGCGGGATGTCGTCGGCGGCCGACACCCTCACCTCGATGGGGAAGAGCGGCTTGACCGGCAGCGTGCGGACCAGCGCATCGATCCGTCCGATCGCGTCGGGCACGGCGTCGAAGGGGATGCCGTACTCCATCTCGAGGAACCGCACGTGGCGTGGACTGCAGAACACCTTGTCGCTGCGGTCGATGAGCTCGCGCTCGGACGCCGCCGACATGACGAGCTTGGCGACGCGGGGCGCCATCGACGGGAATCGCCGACCGACCCGACACACGGCGCCGAAGGCGAGGTTCTCACCGATCCACTTGTCGCGGACGTACCCGAGACGTGACTGCGGGCGAGCCGGCTCGTCGGTTCGCGTGTTCCGCTTCACCTGGACCCGCCGGCCGCCGGGCATCCAGAAGAACTCGACGTGGTCGGTCGAGTGCATGACCTCGTCGAACTTCGAGACCACGTCGGTGAGTGGCTCGACGGTCTCGACCGCGTGCAGGTTGAACGCCGGCACGCACCGCAGGGTGATCTCGGTGACGATGCCGAGGGCGCCGAGGCTCACGCGGGCGACGCGCAACACCTCGGGGTTCTCGTCCTCGTCGCACCGCACGATCGAGCCGTCGCCGGTGACGACCTCCATGCCGACGATGCGCGTGGCGATGTTGCCGAGCGCTGCACCGGTTCCGTGCGTCGCCGTCGACGTGGCGCCGGCGATCGACTGACGGTCGATGTCGCCGAGATTGGGCAGCGCGAGGCCGCGCAGCGCCAGCTCGTCGTTGAGTCGGTGGAGCCGGATGCCGGCCTGCACCGTGACGTCGAGACTGTCCCGTCCGCCGACGTGGACGACACGCTGCATCGAGTCGAGCGTGAGCAGGTGCCCGTCGGTCATCGCCGTGTCGGTGAACGAGTGGCCGCCACCGATGACCTTGACCCGGTGACCGGCCGCGGCCGCCGCCTTGACGAGGAGCGCGACCTCGTCGGTGGACGTGGGCTCGTGGACGGCGATCGGATCGCACGCCTGGTTGCGGGCCCAGTTCCGAGTGCGTGTCGACATCACCCCACGGTAGATCGCCGACCTGTCCGGCCGCTTCCCGGTCACACGTCACAATCTTCGGTCAGATGTTGCAAGTTCGGTCGACCGAACTTTATTCTCCTGTCCATGACGTTGGCCGATCCACCACCTGCCCCCGGTCGCTCCCGGCGGAACCGAGGGTCCGAGCTCGTGCGCGCCCGATTGATCGAGGCGGGGATCCAGGAGTTCGCCGACCGCGGATTCGACGGCGCGTCGACGCGTGCGATCGCCGAGGCCGCCGATGCCCAGCAGTCGCAGATCACCTACCACTTCGGCACCAAGGACGATCTCTGGCGGGCGTGTGTCGATCAGATGGTCGGCGAGTCGCAATTGCCGATCGAGGACGCCCTCCGATCGGCCGAGGTCGACGGCGATCTCCGCCGCGCCTTCGTGACGGCGATCCATCGTCTCGTCGAGTTCGCGGCCACGCGGCCCGAGCTCCACCGAATCGTGTCGCACGAGGCGTCGGCCGACAGCGCGCGGAGCCGATGGATCGCCGAGACGCACTCCGAGCCGCGCCGTCGCCTGCTCATCGAGACGTGGCAGCGACTGGTCGATGCGGGGATCGCCCGGCCGATCGACACCGATGCCCTGTACCACCTGCTCCTGGGGTCGGTCGTCCTGCTGCACGTCCACCGTCCCGAGGCGCGAGTCCTCGGCATCGACGTCGACGACCCGAGCCTCGTCCGGCGCCACGCCGACGCCGTCGTCGCCCTGTTCCTGGGTCCCGAGCCCGCCGACTCCTGAACCGCTGATTCCTGAGGAGATCCGAACCGTGCACCACTTCTTCGATCGCGCCGGCCGATGGATCGCCGGACACCCGTGGGTCTGCATCGCCATGGTCGCCGTCGGCACTGCCGTCGCCGCCGTGGGCCTGACCCTCACCGTCGACCAAGCCGATCCCACCGATGCGTTCCTGCCGAGCAGCAGTGAGCTCGTCGCCGCGCAAGAGGACCTCGCAGAGAGCTTCCCCGACTCGGCGTCGCTGGAGTCGATCCAGGTGGTCCTCCGTGGCGACGTGCTGTCGGCGGCCGGCGCCGACGACTCGCTCCGGGCCACGATGATCGCGGCGAACGATCCCGGCCTCACCCCGTACGCCGTGTCGTCGCGTCAGCCGGTCTCGCCCGGACACCTGATCTCGGCGATCCTCGCCGGACCCGAGGGCGATCCCGCATCGGTCGACCTCACGTCGGTCACCGACGACGAGATCGACGCGGCGCTCGCCACGGCCGACACCGACGAGTTCGTCGCCGTGCAGTCGGAGCTGCTCGAGTCGCTCGTCGCTCGCGACGCCGACGGCCAGGTCGTCGGCGGCATCGGTGTGATCACCGTCAACGCCGGCGACGACCTCGCCGGACTCGAGGAGGCGCAGGTCGCGCTCGACGAGGTGGTCGAGGACGTTCCGCTCAACGAGCTCGAGTCGGCGCGCACGCTGTCGAACGGCAAGAGCAACCAGGAGTCCGACGACGCCAGCGCCACGTCGCTCGCGATCCTGATGCTGATCGCGCTCGTGGTGATCGGCATCCTGCTCGCCCTCTTCTACCGCCAGGTGAGCGACGTCGCCCTCAGCCTCGCCGGGCTCGTCCTCACCATCGTGTGGGCGCTCGGGTTCCAGGGACTCCTCGGGCCCGACGGACTGGGGCTCATCGGAGCGCCCAGCGTCCTCGGCCAGATGGTGCCGGTCATGATGATCGGACTCTGCGTCGACTACGGGATCCAGTTCACGTCGCGGTACCGCGAGGAGTTGAACGGCGCCGCCGACGACGTCGAGACGAGTGCCGCACGATCGGTCGGCGCCTCGGTGGGCGGGGTGATGCTGCCGCTCGGTCTCGCGGGAGCCACCACGATCATCAGCTTCCTGACCAACCTCACCGGCGACATCTCGGGGCTCGGCGACTTCGGCGTCGTGGCGGCGTCGGGAGTCGCCAGCGGGCTCTTCATCTTCCTGACGGGCGTGCCCTCGGCTCGTCTGCTCCTCGATCGCCGACGCGAGGCGAAGGGTCGGGCGATCGCCGCGAAGCCGATCGCCGACGCGCTGCCGATCACCAGCGGCGTCGTCGAGCGGATCGGCGCCACGATGGTGCGACGTCCGGCGGTGATGCTGGCCGGTGCCGGCATCATCACGATCGCCTTCGGCAGTCTCGCGACGCAGCTCGAGAGCACGTTCGACTCCAACGACCTGCTCCCCGACGGCACCGAGTCGACCGAGGACATCCGATTCCTCGACGACTTCCTCGGCGGCAACACCGAGCCGGTCACCGTGCTCGTCGAGGCCGAACTCTCGAACGACCGGACGCTGCGCAACCTGCTCGACTTCTCATCGGCCATCGAGGATCCGGTCACGCGGCCCGACGCGGTCAGCAGCGAGGTGACGGCATCTCTCGGCGTCGTGGTCGACGAGCTCCCCGTCGAGACCCAGGGGGAACTCGACGCGCTGGCCGCCGAGCTGGCGACCCCGCTGATCGTCGACGCGGACACCGTCGAAGACGGCCTCGACATCGTGCGCGACGCAAACCCCGGTGGCTACGACGCCGTCGTCGCCGACGGCGTGATCGACGAGACGGGAACCGAGACCGACCGGACCATCATCCAGTTCGACGCCCTGACCGGTGACACCGACGACACCCGCGACCTCTTCAATGACGTCGACGCGCTCTGGTTCGGTGAACCCGAGGAGATCACGGCGATCGCCAACGAGATCATCGGGATCGAGGTCGCCGACAGCCTCACCGAGAGTCAGTCGACGTCGATCATGCTCACCGTGATCGCGGCGCTCATCGTGCTGATCCTGTTCTTCTGGGTGACTGAGTTCCGCCCGATGCTCGCCGTGCTCTCGGTCCTCCCGATCGTGATGGTGCTCGTGTGGGTCCTCGGCACCATGGTGCTGCTCGGGTACGACTACAACGTCTTCACGGCGTTGATCACCGCTCTGTCGATCGGCATCGGCGTCGACTACACGATCCACGTGACGCATCGCTTCCTCGAGGAGCGCGAGCACACGGGCGACATCCAGGCGGCGGTCCACACGACGCTCAACACGACGGGTGGCGCCCTCGTCGGATCGGCGCTCACGACGGCGCTCGGATTCATCGTGCTGCTGTTCAGCCCGATCGGCCCGATCGGTCAGTTCGGCACGCTGACGGCGATCACCGTCGTCTACTCGCTGCTCGCCGCCGTCATCGTGCTGCCCCCGATGCTGGTGATCTGGGCGGCGTACCACGACTGGCGCCAGGGCAGTGGCCTGGTCGACGCCGAGACGGGCGATCCCGACCCCGAGCCGGAGCCGGACCCCGAACCGGACTCCGAGTCCGATCCCGAGCACGACGACGCCGACGACCGCGAGCTCGCGAACGCGTAGCGACACTGTGGGTCAGGCACACAGTGTCGCACCCAGTCCCGAGCGCTCGGTGGCGACACTGTGGGCCTGCCCCACAGTGTCGCTGTCAGAGCGGGCGGAGGACCTCGAGGGTGCGGTCGATCTCGGCGGGGGTGGTGGTGCAGTGGACCGAGAGTCGCAGCATCGGCGGCAGCGAGCGGGCCTCCATGTCGGCGCGAGCCGACCCGATGAACGTCGCCGACGAGTTGATCCCCGCTGCAGTGAGGCGAGCGCGCAGCGCGTCGCTGTCGAGTCGGGGGTGGGTCGTCGTGACGATGCCGCACCGCTCGACTCCGTCGTCGTGTACCGCCATTCCGATCTCGACGAGTCCCCGACGGAGCTGCTCGGCTCGTTCGACGATCGAGGCATGGATCCGGTCCTGTCCGAGCCGCAGGGTCTCGTCGACCGCCGCGCCCAGCCCCAGCCAACCGGCGTGCGAGAACTCCCAGTACTCGAACCGCGTCGCGTCGGCTGCCGGTTCGTAGTCGCCGAGAGCCGTCCACTCGGCTCCGTGGTGGTCGGGCTGCGACGGAGTCGCCCAGTCGAGCGTCGACTTCCGTGCATACAGGAAGCCGGTGC
Source organism: Actinomycetota bacterium (assembly GCA_039198505.1). Lineage (GTDB taxonomy): Bacteria > Actinomycetota > Acidimicrobiia > Acidimicrobiales > Ilumatobacteraceae > Ilumatobacter_A. The sequence continues at coordinate 9,413 of JBCCTP010000060.1, forward strand.
CGCGTGGTCCACGGAGGAACTTGCGACCCGTGGCCGAGAGGAAATCGCAGCCGATCTCGTCGACGTCGACCGGCAGCTGGCCGACGGCCTGACACGCGTCGAGCAGGAACGGCACACCAGCAGAGCGTGCGAGCGCGCCGACCTCGGCCGCAGGGTTGACGAGACCGCCGCTCGTCGGGATCCAGGCGAGCGACACGAGAGCCGCGTCGCCACGGTCGAGCTCGCCGGCCAAGCGATCGACGTCGACCTGTCCGTGGTCGTCGCTTGGGACCGACACGACCTCGACGCCGTGGACATCCCGAGCGCGCAGGAAGGCGATCACGTTCGCGCCGTAGTCGTGATCGTGGGTGAGGATCCGCTGTCCGGGTGCCATCGGGATCGACCAGAAGGCGGCGTTCCAGGCGGCTGTGGCGTGTTCGACACGTGCGATTTCGGCCGGTGACGCCCCGATGAGCGACGCGATCGATCGGTAGACCTGCGCTTCGCGGTCCTGCGCCTCGACCGCCGCTTCGTAGCCACCGATCTCGGCTTCGCGGCGCAGGTGACCGACCTGGGTGTCGAGCACCGTCTGCGGTGGGAGCGACGATCCGCAGTGATTGAGGTGGATCAACCCGTCGGTGCAGCCGGGGGTCGCCGCCCGGATCGCGGCCACCTCGTCGTGGTCGAACGGATCGGGTCCGCTCACGCGATCGACCGTTCCCGTGCGCGCGTCACCCGGTGGCCTTCTCGCACCACCGGCCGAACCGCTTCCAGAACAGACCCATCGAACGGCGCCACAGTCCCAGCGCCCGACGGCGGACGTAGGCGTCGACCTGCAGCGTGAGTTCGGTGGTACCGGCGCGGCCGCCGTCGGCCAGCCAGAACTGGAGTCGGGTCGGTCGGAACAGCGCGTGACTCACGGCGTAGCTGCCGTAGAAGTACTGCAGATCGCGGTACTCGCGGTCGCGGTGTTCACCGAGCACGCCGGCGAACGCCATGAACGGGCCGACGTGCTGGTTGTACACGCCCGACCGGAAGTCGCCGGGTCCGCCGGCGTCGTCCTCGAACTCGACCCGCCAGGGCGGGATCTGGCTGTCGGTGAACGTGTGCGTGTCGCACAGCCAGGCCCACACCGTCGCCCGGTCGCGCTCGATGGTCCAGGTGTGCTCGTACACGTCGAGCTCGAATCCCGGCGGTGGACCCGGCGGTGCGGCGGACACCTCGAGGATCGGACCGGAACGGCGGGCGGCGGAGTCGCTCATCGACACCTGTGTAGCCCGATCATCGACCGTCGGTCACGGGCAGATCATGGATCACTGGTTGGGGAGGATCGGATTGCGGTTGCGGTGCTCCATGACCGCCTCGAGCAGCGCGTTCTCGACGACCTCGGTGAGTGCGGGGTGGATGTAGAACGGCTTCTCCGCGACCTCCTCGGCCGTCTGCTCGAACTCCATGGCCTGGATGATCGGCTGGATCAGCGTCGCCGCCTGCGGTCCGATGATGTGGGCGCCGATGATCAGTCCCGTGTCGGCGTCGACGAGGACCTTCGCGAACGACGTCTCGTCGACGAGCGCCCACCCGTACGCCGTGCCCGCGTAGTCGCGTCTGCCGACGATGACGTCTCGGCCCTGGGCGCGGGCTTCCTCCTCGGTGAGGCCGACGGTGGCCACCTGCGGGTTCGAGAACACGGCGCTCGGGACGGCGCGGTAGCTCACCCGGCGGGGTTCCTCGTCGGGATGGGCGAGGTTCCAGAACGCGACCTTCGCCTCGGCGTTGGCGAGGTGCTTGAGCTGGTAGGCGTTGGCGATGTCGCCGAGGGCCCACACGCCCTCGACGGTCGTCGCCATCGTGTCGTCGGCGACGATCGTCTCGTCGTCGCGGAGGTGGAGGCCACCGGCTTGCACGTCGAGCAGATCGCTGTTGGGGCGACGCCCGGTCGCCACGAGCAGCTCGTCGACGACGGTCGTGCCACCGGCGCACGAGATCTCGATCGTGCCGTCACCGAGTCGGCGGATCCGCTCGGGGATGTCCCCCGTGATCAGGTTCAGGTTCGGGCGGTCGCGGAAGACCTCCTCGAACCGCCGCGCGACCTCCTCGTCGAATCCGCGGAGCAGACCCTTCGACCGGTTGACCATCGAGACCTCGGAGCCGAGCGCCGAGAACACGTGGCCCATCTCGACCGCGATGAAGCCGCCACCGATGATGCCCAGGCGCCGCGGCAATGAGTCGAGACGCATGATCGTGTCGGACGTGTGGAATCCGGTCTCGTTGAGGCCGGGGATCGGCGGGATGACCGGTCGGGCCCCAGCGGCCAGCAACACCTTGGGAGCCGTGATCGTCCGGTCCGGGCCGCCGGGCACGTCGACGTGGAAGACCTTGTCGCCGATGAATCGAGCGGTCCCCTCGATGAGGGTGATGTTCTCCTGCTCGATCGCCCGGTAGTCACGTCCACCGGCGGAGATCGCATCGATCCGCCCGAACACCCGATCACGGATGGCGGGGAAGTCGGCCGAGTGGAACTCGACGTCGATGTTGACCCGCTCGGAGTGGTGCGCGTCGAGGATGTGATCGGCGGGCAGCACGAACATCTTCGACGGGATGCATCCCACGTTGAGGCAGGTGCCACCGAACGTCCCGCGCTCGACCATGGCGATGTTCCAGTCGGCCAGGTAGTCGGGGATCGCGTTGCCGGACCCCGACCCGACGATGATCAGGTCGAAGGTCTCGACGTCGGCCGGCGGCGTGGCGTGGGGATCGTTCGTCACGAGTGCAGCCAACCACACCCGTCCCGAAATCCTTCCCAGAAGGTCGAGCGACAGTGTGGGTCAGGCACACACTGTCGCCTCCGGCGCGTCAGCCGAGGGCGACGCCGATCACGCCGATGATGACCACGCCGACTCCGACGGCTTGGCGGAAGGTGACCGAGTCGTCGAACGACACTCGGCCCACGACGACGCTGATCGCCGGGAAGAGCGACGCGGCGACCACCGTCGAGGTCTCGTCGGCCTCCAGGCCGAACAGGTAGAAGACCGTCGAGAGACCGGCGAACACGCCGGCGATCACGGCGACCAGGCGCAGCCCGGCAGGGGGAATGGCCGTCGCACCCGACCGGGCGGCGACCACGCCGAGCAGACTGAATGCGACGAGGCGCTGCGGCACGGCGGGCCAACTCCCGCTGGCGTCGTCGACCCACAGCACGATGCTGAGGCCGACGCCGTACCCGACGCCCGAGACCAGACCCCACCGCACGCCGGTCGAGATGTTTCCGGCGACGCCCGTCGCCGTCACGAGGACCAGACCGACCACGGCGACGCCGGCGCCGGCCGCAGCGAGCATCGACGGTGACGAGCCTCGCGCCAGCGCCGCGCCGTACGGCACGATCGTGCTCAGCACCGCCACGAGCGGTGCGACCACGGCGGCGGACGCCCGCTGCACGCCGCCCAGGTACGTCCACATGCCGACGGCCATCCCGACACCGGATGCGGCGCCGAGAGCGAGGTCGCCGGCGCGCATCGTTCCGCCGGTCGCGAGCACGACGGCGAGCGACGAGACGATCGCGACCGCCTGCATCGGAACGGCCGCCGCCAGTGCGCCGTGTCGATGCACGATCCGACGTGCGAACAGATCGGACCCGCCGATCGACAGCGACGTCAGGAGTCCCCACACCAGTCCCACTGGGGCGACAGTGTGGGTCAGGCACCAACTGTCGCCCGAACCGTCACGACCGTCGTGTCGTTCAGCGGTGCGTTTCGCGCTCCTCGCCCCGGTCCGCCAGAGTGAGAGCCGTGTTCGAGCGGAGAACGGGCGACGGATTCATGCGGTGCTCCGACGGCCACGTTCGCTGGGGGATCTTCGGGGCCGCCGGCGCCGTCTTCGTGATCCGGGAGCCGGACGCGTCTCGGGTGATGCTCCAGCAGCGCTCGACGATGGCGCACGAGGGTGGGACCTGGTCGTGTGCCGGGGGTGCACTCGACTTCGAGGAGGGTGTGTTCGAGGGTGCACTCCGCGAGGCGTCCGAGGAGGTCGGTCCTCCGCCGGGCGAGGTGCGTGAGATCGGTCGGTACGAGTTCCGACCCGCGACCGACTGGAGCTACGTCACCGTCGTGGTCGAGGTCGACGAGCGGTTCGGCGCATCGATGAACTTCGAGACCGATGACGTCGGCTGGTTCACGCCCGACGAGGTCGAGACGCTCCCGTTGCACGCCGGCTTCGCCGCCGCGTGGCCGCACCTGCGAGCGATCCTCGAGTCCGCACCTGCGTGATCACACCGCGACGGGCGCCTCCGCCGGGGTGCCGTTGACGCCGACCAGGTGGGTGTGGTCGTTGTAGCGGACCATCGACCACGAGCCGTCGGTCTCGACGTACCACTCCGACACCGACGTGTTCATCGGCGACACGATCGGCAGACGGGTCAGATCGGGGGTGGGGCCCGGCCACCGTCCCAGCGCGGTCACCATGATGACGCCGCCGTGGCAGACCACCCAGGTCGTCTTGCCGCGGTGCTCGTCGACCACCCGGTCGAGAGCCGTCGTGACGCGGTGGGTGAACTCGGGGCCCGACTCGCCGCCCGGCGACAACGGCTTCTCCCAGTCGATCCACGGTCGCTGGCCGTATCTCTCGGTGTACTCGGCGATCGTGAGCCCCTCGGCCTCCCCGGAGGTGCGCTCCATCAACTCGGCCCGTTGTTCCGGGACCAGGCCCGCCGGCGCCACGATCTCGGCCGTGTGGACCGCTCGTCGCATCGTCGAGACGAGCACGACATCGGGAGCGAGACCGGGATCGGCGGCGAGACGGCCGCCGAGCGCCTCGGCCTGCGTCACGCCGAGATCGGTGAGACCACCACACGTGTCCTGGCCCGACAGCCAGCCGCCGGCGTTGGACGCGGACTCGCCGTGTCGAATCAGC